>JBAXEY010000007.1:0-36894 GCA_037140175.1 bacterium
AAATTATATTTTATTCCATTTTCTTATTTTGTCATTGTTGTCCTTAATCTGTTGATTGCCTGGGCATTTTTTGAAAAAGAGAGACTAATCACATATTTAATATTGTTTGTCAGTATCATAATGGGATTAATTTTGTTAATAATGGAGTTTAACCTAACTGTCTTGGTTAGGGGTTAAATGAAGCGCCTGAGTGAACAAAAATGGCTTAATAGACTTCTAGAGATAATCCCAGGGGCTTTAGCCTGGTCAATATTGCTCTTGCCTTTTATTTTGGCACCCTTTTTGCCCAAGGTGGTAGCCTACTTTGTTTTGGCTTTTACTTTATATTGGTTTGTGAAATCACTCAATATGATGAAAAATTTATTTAAGAGTTTTCCGAGGCTATGGCGGAATATGAAAATTGATTGGTTGAAACGTTGCCAAGTTCTCTCTACTGATCCAGAAATGCTTTTAAAACAAATCGAGACTGATTACAAAAAAAATCATAACCGTAGAGATTTACTTGATTATGAGGAACTCAACAATTTGGAGGGTCATCACGAATTGATTAAAAATTGGAAAGATGTCTACCACCTCGTAATAATTGCTAACTACAAAGAAAATTTTGATATTTTAGAGACAACCTTTGACGCTTTGGATGAGTCAAACTATCCCAACGATCGATTTATAATCTTGCTAGCCGGAGAAGGCCGAGAAAAAAAGGACTTTTTAGCCAGAAGAAAAGAGATTGAAGAAAAATACACCGGCGTATTTAATGCTTTAATATTTAATGTGCATGAGGATAATGATGGTGAAGTCAAAGGGAAGGGGTCAAATCTTTATTCTGCTAGCAAAAAAATCAGAACATTTATGAGTCAAGATCGTCCGCAAATCTCCCCAGATAATGTCTTGGTTACAACTCTTGACGCTGACCATTTGGTTCATCGAGAGTATTTTGGCCGGCTGACCTATAAATATATTATTGACCCCAATAGAGACCGAAAAACTTATCAGCCAGTACCTTTGCTTTTTAACAACATCTGGGATGCCCCAGCACCGAATCGGATTGCAGCGATTAGCTCAAGTTTTTTCCAGATGATCGAAGCTGTTCGGCCTTTCCGTTTGCGAACTTTTGCGGCCCATACACAAAGCCTACAAACCCTCTTGATTACTGATTTTTGGTCAAATCAGACCATAGTTGAGGATGGTCATCAGTATTGGCGAACGTATTTTGCCTATAATGGAGATCACGAGATGGTCGCCTTATTTATCCCCGTTTATCAAGACTGTGTATTGGCTTCAACCAAAATTGTTACTTTCAAGAATCAATACTTACAGATGAGGCGCTGGGCCTGGGGTATATCGGATTTCCCATTTGTAGTCAAAGAATATATGCGTCACCCAGAGATTTCTTTTGGTGAAAAAATTTTACAGGTTTTCCGTCTTTTTTCCGGTCATTTTTCTTGGTCAACCGCATCGTTTCTACTCGCCTTTGCTTGGCTACCACTGCTCTTTAATAATAGTTTTCAAGACACAGTCTTGGCTCATAATGTGACCTATTTTAGCTCCTTAATCATGAATTTAGCTTGGATCTCGCTAATCGCCAATGTCTGGTGCTTCTTTTTGCTTCTACCACCTAGACCAAAAAATTCAAGTAAAACAAAATACATAGGCTTGGCTCTCCAATGGTTTTTAATACCTGTAGTGGCCCTATTCTTTTCGGCGATTCCTGCTCTAGAGTCACAAACACGCTTGATGTTAGGAAAAAAATTAGATGTTTTCTGGGTAACCCCAAAAGTTCGCAAGTCTGAGGTTAGTAAAAATTACTAAATTTTGAATAGAGTTTTAGTCTCTTGTAACAAGTGGTAAAATGTAATTTAACAAGAATATATTTTGGAGGTTTGGTGGATCGAAACAATTTGTTACAGATTTTAAAAACATTGACCGAAATGATGCACTGTCCACATTGCGGTGAGGCCTACAGCCTCGACGAGGTTCAATATATTAGCCAAGTCGAAGGATATTGTTTACTACAAGTTTCTTGCAAGAAATGCCGCATTCCTGTGTGGGTTAATTTCTTTGTAGAAAAGGAGAACCAGATACCCAAACAATCAGGGATTAATGAATTTAAGATAAATGGCCTAAAACCGATCACAGTCGATGAAGTGATTGATTTCCACGAAACGATATCGAATTTTAGTGGTGACTTCAAGACCGTCTTTAAAACTAAATAAGATTGACGAGAAGTTAATATTTTGTTAAAATTTGCTTTGCTTATAGTGAGGAAATTTGATGGTAGAAAAACTTAAAATACACGCAAAAGAAAGAGATTTATCCGTAAAGACTAACAATCTACGAAAGACTGGGGCAATCCCAGCTATTTTGTATAGCAAGGGCAAGGAGGCTCTCCCAATCTCAATTGATGCTCATGAATTTGAATTATGCTATCGAGAGGCAGGCGGGAATACAATTGTGGCTATAGATATTGATAGAATTGATGGCAGTGAGGCCAAGAGGAATGCCCTAATTCATGAACTGGCGCATGACCCAGTAACTGATAGGGTATTGCATGCAGATTTTCTACAGATTAGGATGGATGAAAAAATTACAGCCGAAGTTCCTTTAAAGTTTATTGGCGATTCAGTCGCAGTTATTGAGCTAGGTGGAAGTTTGTTAACACATACGGACTCAATAGAGGTGGAGTGTTTGCCAGCAGATATGCCGCATGAAATTGAGGTCGACTTGGCTCCATTGAATGATTTTGAATCCAATATCCTTATTTCTGATTTAAAAATTCCAGAAAACGTAACAATCCTAGATGAACTCGATGAGGTGGTTGCTTATGTAGAAGCTCCTCGAAGTGAAGAGGAATTGGCAGAACTCGAAGAGCCAATCGTCCCAGAAGCGGAAATGCCACCAAGTGAACATGGAGAAGAAGAGCCAAAAACAGATGAGGACGAGATCACTAAGGACGATAAAACCGAATAATAATTTGCCCCGAGATAGACAACGGGGCTTTTTATTAGCTATAATCAAAAAGTGAAGATAAACTTTAGAAAAATAAAAGGATTTATTCGAAGACATAGAGCTGCTTTAATAATAATTGTTTTTTCGTTTTTAGTTGCAATAGGTTTGTTAGGATACAATTTCTTAATACTTAATCAAACCAATACACCAGCGCCAAAAGTTACTGTAAAAGCAAAAACAATTCCGAAAGAGACACGCGTTCCGGCGCCATATACAGGACTTTTGGTTGATCCATCCGTTGTAAAAAAGACTCCGCTGGCAGTCGTGATCGAAAACCATCCAGACGCCAGGCCTCAATCAGGTTATCCGAAGGCAGACCTAGTTTTTGAAACAATTGCTGAAGGAGGGATTACCCGGACTTTGGCTATTTTCCAATCCCAAGATGCTAATGAGATCGGTCCAGTTCGGTCAGCTAGAGCTTATTTTATTGACTGGTTAAGTGAATTTAATTCTGTCTTTGTTCATGTCGGAGGGAACATTGATGCTTTGGACGAGATTGCCAACAAAAAACTATCTGATATAAACCAGTTTTATTATGGTAGTTATTTTTGGCGTTCGAGCGATCGATACGCACCTCATAATGTATATACAACCTCGGAGAAGCTTTATTCGGCCCTGGCAAAAGCGGGCATCTCCAAGACAACTGACCTTGGTCCCCTAAATTTTAAGAAAGAAGCAGTTGAAAAAGATCGCCCACCTTTGCAAAATATCTCTATTAATTTTTCTACTCCACAGTTTGTGGCAGGATACACCTATGACCCGAAAATAAACGAATATTATAGAGCCGTTGGCGGAGTCGCTCAAACAGACAAAGCGACTGGGGAAAAAATAAAAACCAAAAATATAGTAGTTCAATACGAATCTATGACGAACATGGTTACTCGCTACGGCGAACAAGGGGTCAAGATAGGGACTATTGGGAGTGGTCAGGCAATTGTATTTCAGGACGGAAAGGCGATACCGGGGACTTGGGAGAAAACAACTCGAGCGACTCGTACAAAATTAATCAATCAATCAGGTCAGGAAATATTACTAAATCCGGGTCAGACATGGTTCGAGATTGTCCCGCTAAATGCGACGGTTACATACTAAAATGAATTATTCAGTCAAAGAAATTGAAAAAGAATTTAGTATTTCGACAAAAAAAACCTATTATTTAATCAAAAAGGATCTACTCGAACCAGTAATTGAAAATGGGAAGATTTTTATACCCGAGACTGAAATAAGGCGTTATCTAGATCTGCCTGAGTTTGACCAAAAAAAGCATCATACATCATTTCTAAAAACTCTTGGACCTGGTGTTATTACGGGGGCTTCTGATGACGATCCTTCAGGTATAGGGACATATTCAATGGTGGGGTCACGTTATGGACTATCATTAACCTGGCTTGCTCTTTATCTGCTACCCATGATGACGGCTGTCCAGGAAACCTGTGCAAGGATTGGGATTGTCACAGAAAAAGGGCTAGCTGGCTCGATCAATAAAATTTATGGGAAGAAAGTCATTGTTTTTTTGGTGGCTTTGTTGGTGATTGCCAATACGATAAACATTGGAGCTGATATTGGGGCAATGGTTGCCTCATTCCAACTTTTATTGCCAATAAACTTTTATGTCGGAGCGATTCTGCTGACAGCAATAATACTTTTTCTCGAGATTCGGGTTTCTTATCACCGCTATGCGCGAATCCTAAAATGGCTGACAATATCGCTTTTCTCTTATATATTGGCTGCCATCATTATTAAACCAGATTGGTTTGAAGTTATTAGGAGTCTATCTGTCCCCAAAATACAATTTAATAAGGAATATATTGCAGCCATGGTTGCGGTTATGGGTACGACTATTTCACCATATCTATTTTTTTGGCAAACTTCAGAAGAAGTTGAAGACGAAAGAGATAAAAAAATATTAGCTGATCACCATAAAGAAGTGATAAAGCATGAAATCTCCGACATGAGGAAAGATACAATAGTCGGAATGTCATACGCTAACATCGTTTTTTTGTTTATAGTCATTACGACTGCCTCTGTGCTCTATAAAAATGGTATTAATAATATCGAAAGTGCTGAACAAGCGGCAATGGCCCTAAAGCCTTTGGCTGGAGATGCGGCCTATTTCTTGTTTACACTTGGAATATTCGGGGTTGGGCTGTTGGCAGTCCCAGTTCTGGCAGGATCATCAGCTTATGCTGTCGCTGAGCTTTTTAAATGGAAAGAGGGGCTATACAAGAAATACAGTCATGCCAAAGGCTTCTATGGCATAATCATTGTTTCAATGTTAGTAGGTTTGGCAATGAATTTTATTGGAATTAACCCAATAAAGGCCCTATATTTTGCCGCTATTGTTAATGGCGTGACGGCTCCGATTCTATTATTTTATATATTCAAAATTGGTAGGAACAAGAGGATAATGGGTGACTTTGTAAACCCACGTTGGGTCAACGTTTTTGGTAATATTACCATTGTTCTAATGGGTGGCGCAGCAATTGTCTTACTATTGATGACTTTTGGTGTGATCTAGATGGGCTTGATTGAAGAGGGATTTGTAAATAAAAAAATAGGCATTTTAGGATATGGAGTAGAAGGAATTGCGACCGATAAATATCTAGCAAAACATGGTCATGAAGCAATTATCTTTGATCGACTGGAAAGTGATGAATTTTTTAAGAAACATCAAGCAATATCATCAAAAAGAAAAGTGTTTCTTGGTGAAAGCTACTTAAATCATCTGGCCGAAGCAGAGATTATCTTCAAGGCCCCAGGGATCCCTGTTTTGTGGCCGGAGATTCAGGCTGCCATTCGGGGTGGAGCTATTCTTACTAGCCAAACTGAATTTTTTTTGAATCATTGTCCGGCTCCAATTATTGGAGTGACGGGGACGAAAGGCAAAGGTACAACCTCGACATTAATCGCTAATATTTTGGAGGAAAGCGGTAAAAGGGTTTTTCTAGGAGGGAATATTGGATTGGCGGCGATTACTTTTCTAGATCAAGTGACAAAAGATTCGATCGTAGTTTTGGAGTTATCAAGTTTCCAATTGCAAGCCTTAACAAAAAGCCCGCATATTGCCGTAGTGTTAAACATTACTCAGGATCATCTCGATTATCACAAGACGGTCAGTGAATATAGGAAAGCAAAGAAGAATATTGTCAAATATCAAACTGGTGACGATATAGCAATAATTAATGCCGACTACAAAAGCCTAGACTCGTTTAAGAATGCAACGAAGGCTGAATACCTTTATTTCAGTAAGAAAAAAACGACCAATGGTTGCTATGTAGATAGTGATGAAAACATTATTTTGATGACTGAGGTTGGACCGGTCTTGATTGCCAAGGTAAACGAATTGTTGCTAAGAGGGCGTCATAATTTGGAGAATGTTACAGCGGCAATATTAGCAGGATATACAGCAGGAGCAAAAATTGAATCAATTCAAGACGTAGTAAAAAACTTTCGAGGACTTGAGCACCGCCTGGAGAGAGTCGGAGATTCAGCTGGTGTCACCTATTATAATGATTCATTTTCGACGACACCAGAAACAACGATTGCCGCGATTAAATCATTCACAGAGCCAATTATTTTGATTGTGGGTGGAAGCTCCAAAAATTCAGATTATAGTGAATTGGGTAGATTAATTGGTCGGTCAAAGGTTAAGGCCGCAATCTTTATAGGAGAGACTGCCGAAAAGATTTCAGATTCAATAGGAGGTGACTATAGGGGGAAAAAGATTTTTGGTTTAACCAAGATGCAAGACATCGTCAAAGTGACTAGGGAACTCTCAGCTTCGGGAGATATTGTTCTCCTATCCCCAGCCTGTGCTTCATTCGGCTTGTTTCAAGACTATAAGGATCGGGGTAATCAATTCAAAAAATGTGTGGAAAAGACTTTGCATAAATAATTTGTACAAGATAGCTACAATAATATAGACAAAAATATAATCTTTGCTATAATAAAATTGATAATTAAGGAGCCGATATGTACGAAACTCTTTTTGGATCAAAGACTCGAGTAAAATTATTAGCACTGATGTTAACAAATGTTGGCCGAGCTTTTTATGTTCGTGAAATAACTAGGACCATAGACGAACAAATCAACTCAGTCCGGCGAGAATTGCTTAATTTAAAGTCCATTGGTCTGCTCAGGTCGACAGAAAAAAAGGGGAAAATATATTATGAAGCCAATCCAAAATTTGAGTTTTATTCGGAATTAAAGAAGATTTTTGAAAAAACAGGGCATACTCCAACGGGGGAGGATAAAACCACCTTTGGGATTAGAAAATCTGGCGATATAGAATACGCGGCGCTAATGGGAGCTTTTGTTGGAGATACGGCGAGCCAGGTTGATTTGTTTATTGTCGGCGAGGTTGATAAAAGAAAACTAAAATCTGTCCTTAGCCACTTAGAAAAAGAGCTAAGTCGTGAGGCAAATTTCTGCGTAATGTCCGTTAGCGAATATGATGATCGTAGGATGTTGTTTGATCGTTTTCTAACTGAATTAATGTCTAGCCCAAAAAAGGTGTTGATTGATAATTTGAAAGAAGAAGTAACAAAGGATGAAGAGCAATAATATTGTCATAGAATTCTCACCCAAAACTGTTGTCTGGGTTATAGCAACAGTGATTGCGTTATGGCTGGTCATAACGATAAAAGAAGTATTGGTTATACTTTTTTTATCGTATATTTTTGCAGCTGCCATTAATCCTTTCGTTGATCGGCTTGAGAAAAAAAGAATACCTAGAGTATTGGCAATCTTTTTGGTTTATTTGATTATTATTGCGGTTGTAGCCCTGTTTGTTGAGACAGTCGTGCCGCCGCTGGTCAACCAAGCCTCACAGTTAGTCCAAGATAGTGGCCAATACGTCGATCGATTAAATAGTTTTACTCAATCTTTGAACCCCTCCTTTAGAGGAAAAGTTGTAGATATTATTAGTAATGTGGGCAATTCGATTTCAAGCATTAATACCGGAGACGTAGTCGGAAAAGCTTTTGGTGTTTTTAGCGGGGCTGTTGGCATGATAGCAGTGCTGGTAATAAGTTTTTATTTATTACTACAAAAAGACGGAGTTGAAAAAGCGTTAGCATTTATCTTGCCACCCAAATACCACCAAAAAAGTTTTAAAATTTCGAGAAAAATAGAACTTAAGATGAGTTCCTGGGTTAGGGGGCAATTATTTCTCGCTTTGATTATATTTGTTATAAACTATATTGCACTATCTATTTTAAATGTCGACATGGCTTTAACTCTCGCACTTTTATCTGGTCTCTTGGAGATGCTTCCAATAATCGGCCCCATAGTTGCTGGGGCAGCGGCCACTTTGGTTGCTCTGACAATTTCGCCATTATTAGCCTTAATAGTGGCGGCTTGGTATATTTTAGTTCAACAGCTGGAAAATCATATTTTGGTGCCGCAGGTGATGAAAAAGTCAGTTGGGCTAAATCCGATCCTCGTCATTGTCGCAATCTTGGTTGGAGGCAAGGTGATGGGATTTTGGGGAGTATTGATTGCTGTGCCAATCTTTGCCTGTTTGGCGGTAATAATTGATGAATTGTGGCAAAAAAATAAGGAGGAATAATGGAAATAACACACTTGGGACATGCATGTTTTAAAATTACCGGAAAGCAAATTTCAGTTTTGACCGACCCCTTTGATCCAGAAAAAGTTGGCATCAAGCTTTCAAGACAGGATGCGGACGTTGTTACTGTCAGTCATAATCATTTTGACCATAATTATTTGGAGGTAGTGAAAAGTGATTATCTATTAGTCGATTCACCTGGTGAATATGAGATAAAAGGTTCTGAATTTATGGGTATTTTTGCTGACCACGATGCAGAGAATGGACAAAGTAGAGGCCAGATTACAATATTTACGATGGAAATAGATGATATTAAGATATGTCATCTGGGCGATTTGGGGACCGAGCTAAGCAGTGAACAACTTGATAAAGTGGACGGGGTTGATATTCTTTTGATACCAGTTGGTGGGAAAACTACAATCGATGCCAAAACAGCAGTTAAGGTAATAAGCCAGATTGAGCCAAAAATTGTAATTCCGATGCATTACGCTGATGGCAAAATGACAGACTTTTCTAAACTATCTGTTTTTTTACAAGAAATGGGTGTCAGCCCCATGCCTTTAGACAAGCTAAAAATAGCATCAAATAATCTGCCCGAGGAATTAGAAGTTGTTGTTCTAAAGTACTAAAAAAAGACCCAGAATTTGGGTCTTTTTGAGTAAGTGTTATTTTATTTTACTGGTAGTTTTGATGCATCTGGTGCAAGCTTTGACTCTCTTGCCATCTGTCGATAACCACTGCAAATTAGGCAGCCAACGTCGTCTAGTCTTTCTGTGTGAATGACTGACGTTATGGCCAGTGATTGGCTTTTTACCGCAAATTTCACATTCGATGCTCATCTAACAACTCCCTAAGTAACCCCCAATTGGGCTTATTAATAATTGAAATATAACGAGCTAAATGTTATCATTGTTTGAGCTTAAAGTCAAGGAAAGTCATGGGGATAATAAACCTACTAAATAATCCAATACTAATGATTTTCTTTATTGGTGCACTTTTGATTGCAATTAGCGTGCATGAATTCATGCACGCTTGGACAGCAAATTATCTAGGCGATCCGACGGCCAAATATGCTCGGAGAGTGACGTTGAACCCAATCGCTCATTTGGACCCAATTGGGACTTTGATGATATTTTTAGTGGGGTTTGGTTGGGGCAAGCCTGTTCCAATTAATCCAAACAACTTTCAGAATCCACGATTAGGTTCAGCCCTCACATCGTTGGCGGGGCCGATGTCGAATCTATTGATGGCTATTGCTCTGGCATTACTCTTAAAAATACCAATAGTTAATGGTACCCTGTTTGCCCAGTTTCTTTTGATAACAATACAGCTCAATCTGGTTTTGATGTTATTCAATCTAATTCCGATTCCACCATTAGATGGCTCGAAGGTTTTGGCTTTGGTTTTCCCCGAAATAGAAAATCCAAAATTACAGATTTATGGAATATTTATACTTTTGGCTTTACTTTTTTTTGGTGGTTCAATTTTTTCGACTGTTGTTAGTTTCCTAATGAAATTGCTTATCGGGGTGTAGCTTAGCTGGCCTAAAGCGCAGGGCTGGGGGTCCTGAGACCGGAGGTTCAAATCCTCTCACCCCGACCATTATAAACAATGTTCTTGACAAATATTTAAAATAGGTTACAATTAATTTGACAACTAGAAGATCTCGTAAGAGAAATGAAGGTTGGGTCTTATTAGTTAAAAGCCCCGTAGGGGCGAAGGAAAAACGTGGGAGAAGAGAAAAACAAACTCTATGTAGGTAATCTTGCTTACAGCGTCAACGACGAATCTCTAGGTCAGCTTTTTGCTGAATTTGGAGACGTTCAGGATGCTAAGGTAATTACCGACAAGTTCTCTGGCCGTTCAAAAGGCTTTGGCTTTGTCACAATGGGTGACGAAGACTCTGCTAAAAAGGCAATCGATGCCATGAATGGTAAGGAATTTGATGGACGAAGCATTGTCGTAAATGTTTCACGACCTAAAGAATCAAGATAGATTATCGAAACTTTAAAATAGTTAAAGATCAAGCTATCGAAGTCAAAAACGCTCATAATTTATGAGCGTTTTTGCATTTTAAATTGCTCTCAATTACGCTATAATATGATTTGACACAAGAGGGGTAATAATGTTTGAAATAATAAAGAATATGTTCCGGCGTAAAACAAGAACTGTTTTAACGATTTCAGGGATAACAATCGGTATCTTTGCTTTTGTGGTAATGGGCTCCATGGCGGAAAAAATAAATATTTTGGTAAGTGGAGGCAGTACATATTATAAGGATAAAGTGATAGTGAGTGATAAATCTGGTAGTACTTTCATGACCTCACCACTTTCGATCGACAAAGCCAAAGAGATAGAAAAAGTTGAGGGAGTTCAAGCAGTCCAAGCAGATGTGACTGTTATGCTGGATAGCGTCGATAGCATCAGTTTTGGTATCCCTCCAATGATCATTGGTAGCGACGACAAGGGTAGCCCTTATGAGAGCTTTAAACTTGATATGGCGAAGGGCGAGAAAGTTAAGGCAACTGATTATGGGAAGGTAATGGTAGGTTCTGATCTAGTGAAAAAGCTAAATGCCAAAGTTGGTCAAAAAATCAAAATTAAGGGCAGAGAGTTTGAAGTTAAAGGAATCATGGCCAAAACCCTTACGGCGCCCGATAACGAGGTCTACATGACCCTTAAGGACGCTCAGGAGATATATCATGATACATTGCCAACTGTTATTCAGCCACAAGTAAAAACAGAGGTTCTGGTTACAGATTTTACAGTTTATGCAAAAAAGGGAGTTGACCCGAATGCTTTGGCTACTAAGATTGACAAGGAAGTTCCTAACGTAAAATCCCAAGGTCCAAAAGCCTTCCAAGACCAAATCGCGAGCGCTACCGGTATATTAAATTCGATTTTGTTTGGCATTGCCGCGATATCTCTACTTGTAGGTGGTCTCTCTATTATTAATACCATGACGATGTCGATAGCCGAAAGAACGAAAGAAATTGGAATCAAGAAAGCGGTTGGAGCCAAGACCAAAAATATCATGCTTGAATATCTGACGGAGGCAGGCTTGATTGGACTTTTTGGCGGTATAATTGGTTGGATCCTAGGCGGAACAATGGTATTTCTAGTCAATAAAGCCATGGAGGCCAACGGGAACACGATCTTTTTGTTAACAAACCGATTAACATTTTTTGCAATATTTTTCTCAGTTACCTTGGGGATTATCGCTGGGATCTATCCTGCCTACCATGCGGTTAAAATCAATATTGTAAAAGCCCTGAGGGAGGAGTAATCATGAGCGAAACAATACTACAACTTAGAAAAATATCGAAAACATATATAATCGGTACCCGGAAAAATGCGGCAAAGGCACAAAAGGCTATCCAAAAGCTTCATCGAACCTATGAAGATGAATGTGAAAAAAACGATCTAAAATGCAGACGAGAAACAGAAGCTTTGCTTGAAAAAGCTCAAGAATTGTTTGCCCAAGAAAAATATGAGCAAAGCTATCAGCTTGTGACGGGCAAGACGATAACACCTCGGCCAAACGATAGAGGGGCGGTCGTTCATGCTTTGAGTAATGTCACACTTGACATTAATAAAGGTGAGCTAGTGGCAATCGTGGGCCCATCAGGCAGTGGTAAATCAACCTTACTAAATATGTTGGGGTTGCTCGACTCTCCAACAGCGGGATTAATATTTCTTGGAGATTTAAATGTAACTGGAATTAAAAACAAGAAGTTACCCGAGATTAGGTCAAAAGACCTTGGCTTTGTTTTTCAATCATTTAATCTAATTCCGAGCTTGACTGCACTAGAAAATGTAATGTTACCCTTAAAGTATGCCGGCATAGCGGGACAAAAGAGAAAAGAAATGGCTATTCAGGCTCTCGAGTCAGTTGGCTTGGGGGATAGACTCGACCATACTCCAAATGAACTTTCTGGTGGTCAGGGACAGAGGGTGGCAATAGCAAGATCTATAGTAAACACTCCGGCCATTATATTTGGTGATGAGCTAACTGGTGAGCTTGATACAAAGATGACTCATGAGATTATGGAGCTAATCCAAAAACTCAACAAAAAAGGTCAAACATTTATCATTGTTACTCATAATCCTGAAGTTGCTAAAATGTGCAAGAGAATAATCCATATGCTAGACGGGAAAATAGAAAGAGAACAACATATTAACTAGAGGAGTCAGATGAGTAATGGCGAGAAGCATTTTTCTAAAGAGGAAGCAAAAACGATCGGGGAGGCGTTGGGGATTGATTGGTCAAAATGGGATATTGATCAATTCAGAAAGGGAATGGACGTAGAGCTAGAACATGGTGTATATGATGCCCTTACTAATATTACCGACAATGACCCAATGCTAACCGGTAAAATCGCGCTAGTGCATTTGAATGAATTTCCTGATTATTATGATCGGCTAGAGAAATTAGAAGAAGACGCAGAAACTTACTGGGAAAACAAATGAAACTCAACAGTAACAGTTTTTTCAACTATCAATTAAAATTAATCAGTAGATAACTGACAAATGGTACAAGCATTTCTATTTGGTGCAATTAGTGGGTTTTCACTTCTCTTTGGGGCGATTGTCGGCTCTGTATTTAATTTAAAGCAGAAGACAATTGCTCGTTTTATGGCGTTTGGCTCAGGAGTTTTGGTTTGTGCACTTACCTTTGGCCTTATGGAAGAGGCCTTTGGTCATGGCGGGTTCGATGCCATAATAATTGGTTTTCTTGCAGGTGGAGTAACTTTTGTGGCCGGAGATTACTTGGTTCATATTAAGGGAGGCAGAAGACATAAACGGAAACAATTAGTGGATGCAAAAAATGAATCAAATGGGAAGATTATTACAATTGGAGCTCTTTTGGATGGAATTCCTGAATCAGTAGCGCTTGGGGTAGCTCTCTTTAGTGGTCAAGGCCGGGGTCTTTTAATGCTTGTAGCTATCGTTTTATCCAATTTCCCAGAAGGAATATCATCTGTTAATGGCTTAATAAAAGAGGGTTTCAGTAAGAAGAAGATATTTGTGATGTGGGCATTCGTGGCTGTCCTGACTCTGGTAGTGACTATGTTAAGCTTTGCTTTTCTCCATGATGTCAACGCAAATACAATTGGAGTCATAGAGGCTTTTGCTGCGGGGGCAATCCTTGCTATGCTTGCGGATAGCATGATGCCGGAAGCCTTCGAAGAAGGTGGATTTAGCATGGGGCTATTAACAGTTTTGGGATTTCTGGTTGCTTTTATTATTTCTAGATATTAAATTTATTAAATGACAGGAGAGATAAAGTGGAAGAAGAAGGATAACAATTGGAAAAATTAATAATAAATACAGATGGTGGAGCGAGAGGTAATCCTGGACCAGCAGGTATTGGGGCAGTGTTTTCTGACGAATCAGGAGTTACTATCGCTGAGTTCATGGAATATATTGGAGAGGCTACTAACAATGTGGCTGAATATAAGGCCTTGATTTTGGCCCTGGAAAATGCAAAAAGTTTCAAATATAAGGAAATAGAATGTCGATTGGATAGCGAATTGGTAGTCAAACAACTTAATGGACAATATAAGGTTAAAGATAGTGGCCTAAAGCCGCTCTATATTAAGGTCCAAGAGCTAGCAATTTTCCAACCAATATCGTTTGTCCACGTTCGCAGAGAAAAAAATAAATTAGCCGATAGACTAGTTAATGTTGCAATTGACGAAGCCGGATTTTAGCTAGCCTTGAAAATTGTTAGTATATGTGCTATAATAATATTGTTCAGCTAGCTGGATAATCGCTCTGATTTATTTGGAGAGGAAAGTCCGGGCACCTTAAGATTAGGATAGTCGTTAACGGCGACCAACCGAAAGGTTAGGGAAAGTGCCACAGAAACAATACCGCCCCTTATGGGGTAAGGGTGAAAAGAGTGAGGTAAGAGCTCACAATTTATAACGGTGACGTTACAAATAGGTAAACCCTATCTGGTGCAAGGCAGGTGGGCTTCGCACTTTTACAAGATATGACTTTGAAGAGTTAATAGCTTAACAAGGACTAATAAATTGTAAATGTTTTGATCTGGACTAAAAGTGGGAAGTCCTGCCGCTTAGATAGATGATTATCACACCAATTAATTTTGGTGGACAGAACCCGGCTTATAGGCTAACTGAACAAAAAAAACACCTTTTCTATAAAAGGTGTTTTTTTGTTGTGTAGTTTAAAATTAGTGACAGCCAGAACAGCCAGAACAGCCAGAACATCCAGGAGTTTCGTTAATTTCTTCCTTCAGGATATCGATATTCTTACTGCCGCATCCAGGACATACGATGTTTTCTTTCTCCGAAATAATTACTTCAAATTTAGCTTTGCAATCAACGCATTTGACTGTGAATTTGGTCATTATTTTACAGCCTCTACAATTTTAGCAAAAATATTTGGTTCATTTACTGCAAACTCCGCTAAAACCTTTCGATCTATTTCTATATTCTTGTTTTTTAGTCCAGCCACAAACTTTGAATATGACAAACCTAATTCTTTGCTACCATTGCCAATCCTAGTAATCCACAATCTTCGGAAATCTCTTTTTTTAGTGCGTCTATCTCGGTATTGATAAGACCAAGCCTTCAACAAGGCTTCTCGTGCTTTTTTTATACTACTTCGACGAACCTTTATCATGCCCTTCGTTTGTTCTCGTAGCTTTTTGTGTCGTGCGTGGCTTGTGACGCCTCGTTTAACTCTCATTATCCTACTCCTAACATTTTCTTTACATTTTTCCGATCACCAGAAGACACATCAAAAGTACCTTTGTAGTTTCGTTTTTGGTCTTTTGACTTGTGTTCTAATAAATGTCCTGCATAAGCACCACTTCTTTTTACTTTGCCAGTTGGGGTGATATTGAACCTTTTAGCGGCACCGCTATGAGTCTTGATTTTCGGCATTATTGTTTTCCTTTTTTATCATTTTTTTATTTACTTTACTTATTGGCGAGATAGTCAGATATAGGTCTCTGCCTGTAAACTCCGGAGCTTGTTCAACCTCTCCAGCCTCAGCAAGCTTTTCAATCACTTTCTGGAGGAGAGCTTGACCTAGCTCTTTGTGAACAATCTCACGTCCCTTAAACCTAACCTGGAAACGAACTTTGTCCTTTTTTTCTAAAAATTTCTCTGCTAGCCTGAGCTTTGTCTCTAAATCATGGATTCCGATTTTGATACCTAGTCTAATCCCTTTGACTTCTGTTCTTTGTGGTCTAGATTTCTGTTTCTGTTGTTCGTAACGAAATTTTCCCCAGTCCATTATTTTTACAACTGGAGGTACTGCGTTGGGAGAAACCTCGACTAAATCAAGCCCTTCTTCCTTGGCTAATTCCAATGCTTTTGAGGTAGGCAAGACTCCGAGTTGTTGTCCATCAAAAGAAATTACCCTGACTTCTCTGACTCGGATTTGCTCGTTTAAGCGTGATTTTTTTTCTATACCTATCCTCTTCTTTTGTTAAGCTGATTTTAGCACAAAATTTATACTTTTGTCAATCTGTTCAAGCCGAAATTAAAATTTTCTATTTCTGGAAACGATAACCTTTAATTTGCGTTCAGAGAGAGTAATTGCAGCTGGCGTTTGAGTGACTACTTGTCCATCAGCACTTACTGGTACTGGATCTTTGGTTTTTATTAGTACTTTCTGGGTGTGGAAGATAGAAACATGGTTTTTCTTTGAGCCTTCAAAACTTAATCTTTTTTGACCATAAAGTAGAGCTTCTTTAAAGCTTAGCCGATTGATCAGAACTGCATCTAGGATATTATCCTGGGGCTTAGTTCTAACTGGAGCATAATCAATAAATGCACCGTTTGAGATCGAAAGGTTAAAGCATTCTGTTGTCACGTGAAATTTGTGATCGAATTCCAATTCTATTTCGAAGGGTTTATACCCTCTGATTGCTCTAGCTAATTTTGCAAAATACTTTGCATTTGCAAGGGCTGAACCAGCCTGGTTTCGCTTTAAATTAAAAATAACATTATCAAAGCCTATAGATACTGAGGTTATAAATACATTTTCATTTACTTTTCCTAAATCTACTTTTTCAATTTTACGAGCCGCAAGTATAGTACAAGCACTTTGCCAGTCGTGTATCCCGAGTAAAGTAGCCAGTTCATTCGTGTTACCTGTAGGGATAATACCAAGGACGACGTTACTCTCGGTGTCGACTGCATTGATTACTTCATTTATTGTACCGTCTCCACCTACAGCGATGATTGTTTTAAAGCCTTTTTGTAGAGCGATTTTGGTAAGCTTGGGTATATCTGTAGGTCCTGTGCTTTTTTCAAATTCGCCCGCAATACCCAACTCCTTCAAGCGCTCTTTTAGCTTTTCTTGAATTTTATTAATTTTACCGCCACCGGCAGCTGGGTTGATAATATAATAGTACATACAAATTTATTTTTTTGGGGTGGCTTCTTCTTTGATGTCTTCTTCGATTTCATCCTTTTCGGCAACAGGCTCGATGTCTGTCTGCTTGATTTTTTCCATCATATTTGATTTTCCAGTAAATATAGCGCCAGCCGAAATAGAAAGCACGTTAGCAACAATGTCGCCATAAACCCGACCTGTTTCGGTTAGGGTAAGTCGCTCAATTGCCTCAATATTTCCCTGTACGGTGCCAGAAACTACTACTTTTTTTGCTTTTACGTTGGCTATGACTTGGGCATTAGGCCCGATAGTCACAACACCTTTGGTTTTTACCTCGCCATTGACGCTTCCATCGATAGTAATGTCTCCATCACTCCTAAGATTACCTTTTAATTTGACCGATGTCCCAACAATGGTTTCAGCGACTCCGTTTGAGACCATTTCCTCTTTTTTCTCGAACATATTTACTCCTTTAGTTTTCATGCCTCAAGGCTTTTTTAATTGCTTCTAATTCTTCTGCACTTAAGTTATGTGTGGATTTTCCTTTTATGATTGGTTTGGCATAAACACGATCAGCCTGTCTTCCGTGGATGCTAGTTAGAACAATCCCACTATCTTCAAGATCTAGGAGGGCTACACTAAAACTCATATCTCCACCAGTGTCGTGGAATGGATTATATCGGACTATGCCCAATTTCTGGAACCCTTTTCTCATTACAGCGGCGATCTCGTCTAGGCCACGTTCTACTTTTTCAGACCTTGTGTTAAACTTTCGATTATCAGCCACAACTGATTCTAGATAATCGTAAACATTTTTTTTATCGGTTTCAAAAAACTGATCATTTCTTTTTTTAAATTTAACTATCAAACCAGTCAATACTATATTCCAGATTAGTAGGACTATTAAAGAAAATAAAAAAATAAGGGAAAGATTCATATTAACTTCCAAAAAGCTTTTATATTATTAACCATTTTCCTATTAATTTCAAGTTTAGACTGACATGTAGGTTTTTTTTCGTTATAATACAGGTATGATGCCGGGGAATCTTATTTAGTAGTAAAAAGAAAAGGACAGCCAAGCATGAGTAAGAAAAAGCGAAAAACAAGACGAGAAAAAGAGAACATCAAATCACATCAGTTTATTAATCAAAAGACCGTAACTGTTAGAAAAGAAAGCATTAATGAGCGTCCAGAGGGGAGGAATTCAGAAGTAACGCTGAAAAAAACAAATATTCCCCCATATGTGATGAAGGATTTCCGCAAGGTTATCTTGATAACATCAATTGTAATTGGGTTTACACTCCTAATGTGGATACTGGTCTATCAGACAAATATATTTAATTTTGTATTTGATAAGTTAAATATTAAATATTAAATTCTTGATCGAGGTTGAAGAGCTTCAGCAAGACGTTCTAGATTAATGTCCATAACCTCTTCCATGTCGGTAATTGTACTTGATAGCATTAAGATTTGGGGGTATGGCCTAGCTGATAAGCCAGGTGGTCTATTATTTAGCTTAAAGCGGTTAAAAGTTATACAATCAAAAAATAATATTTTGAGAGAAAACGATGTTGGAACATCAGCGCCTAAAAGATAATAAACACTTACGGATTATATTATTCATTTCGTTGTTATTTATTTTCACTTCTTTCGGGGTTTTCCATACAAAGCTCAATACTAGTTTAGCACAACAGGGCTGTTGTTCGTCTCATGGTGGAGTACGATCTGATGGTTGCGGCTGTAATGATGGATCACCTCTGTCTGCGATATGTGCTCCTAATTACACTTGTACAGCAAATACTGCCCCTGTTTATACAACTCCGGCGTATACTCCCGCAATGGTTCCTGTTACTGCCCCTATTGTTGCACCAACTTCCACGCCCACACCAAAACCGACGCCTACAGCCCAGACAACAACCAAGGAAATTTTAAGAAAAGAGATAATCCCCTTTACTGTTTCAACACAAAAAAACCCTGATCTTTACGTTGGCCAGAAAGTAGTAAAAATAAAAGGCAAAAATGGTGAAAAAACAATTATTTTTAAAGCGACTTATTTGGGGGATAGGGAACAAAAAAGGGAAAAGATAAGCGAGAACATAACACAAAAACCAATCAATGGATTAGATTATGTTGGGACAAAACCCTCTACCTTTATTCAGTCGTTGGCAGGATTATATCTAGGCATTTCACCTTTTGTTTTGCTACTAATACTTTTCAGATTTTTATACAAAAGGTTTATTAAGAAAGGCGAGAACAAAGATAAGACCAATTGGTACAAATCTTGGTGGGGAATAATAGTGGCCGTTGTATTTCTTCCATATTTCGCGGTTTGGTATTTATGGAAAAAGACTAAATATAAAAAATCGCTAAAGATTTTAGGAACATTAATAATTATCGTCTTAACGATATTTCTTCTTAGCTTATTCTCCCTAAATAGGAGCAGTGCAGACCCAGCTTCTTTGGGTCAGGTGAATACTTCTAGCGATGAAATATTAGCCATCGAAGAAGAACTACCTGATAACTCCGCTTCTCAAGTAAAAGCCCCCGAAGAAACTCCCCAAGAAGCAGAACAAACAAAACAAATAGAAACCGTTGTTACTAACCAGGCCACAACAGTAGCTCAAGCTATGCCGTCTGGGTGTCAAGCCAAGGGCCTACTGCCTGATCCAAACTGTACTCCTGGCGCAACTGACCCTAGAGTCACACAGGATACCATTAAACAAACAATTTGTGTTGTAGGCTATACTAAGACCGTTAGACCATCAACGTCTATTACAAGCAAGCAGAAACTGGCCATGATGGCTAAGTATGGCTTCACAGATAGTCCAAGCAACTATGAGTTTGATCACCTAATACCTTTGGAGGGGGGCGGGAGTTCTGACTTATCAAATCTTTGGCCTGAGCCTATTGCTGATGCCAGAAAAAAAGATACAAAAGAAAATCTGATTAAAAAACAAATATGTTCTGGACAAAAAACATTACAGCAAGCGCAAGATGAAATTAGAACAAATTGGGCTTTAATAAAATGAAAAAATATAGGGTGGTCAATTAGGATTGGTATCGGTCCTGGACTCGGTTAAGACTCCTTACGAAGAGTTTGACTCTTTAAAACCATAGCGGTATGATAAATAAGTAAATAAAAATAAAGGAGGCAAACATGCCAGAAGGAACAGAAGTAGAACAAGCCTCGACAACTCAAGTCGAGAGCAATACCGTAGCTAGTAGCTCAGGTAAAAAACAAGTTAATTGGGTATTGGTTTTGATATTATCCATTTTTCTTGGCCAACTAGGGATAGACAGATTTATGATGGGCCAGGTTGGCTTGGGGATTTTAAAACTTATCACCTTTGGTGGCTTTGGCATCTGGTGGTTGATAGATGTTATCATGATTGCCACAAAGCATGAGTTTAAGGGCATTGAGTGGGTATAATTTATTTTTGGTAATAAACTTGTATTATTAAGGAGACTCAATGAGTCTCCTTTTTTATATTGAAAGAGTTTTGGCCGTTTGTGCTCGGCTGATCGCTGCTCTATGAGCAGCGATCTCTATTGAATCATCGAGCTTTAAAAGTGAAAAATCTTTTTTATAACGCCTGTAATAAGCTAGGGTAATTAGATAGTCGGCAAACCATGGATTTTTTGGCAACAAGCTGCCATGAAGATATGTACCGAAGGCATTTTTATAAACGCCACCCTCATAACCGCCATCTCCTTGATTGCCGTAGCCTATTTTGACATAGCCGAGAGGTTTACAGCTCTTTCCCAGAATAGTCTTCCCACTGTGATTTTCAAATCCAACTAAGGTTTTAACCGATTCTTTATATCGGGGGAAATTAATTTCTGTGTGCCACTCATTTGCACTTTTTTCGATATCAACCACAACATTTCCAATTAATCTTTTTTGATCCGCAACAGTATAACAATCAAAGACACTGATACCAGGAATCTGTTCATTCTTACTCGTTTGAAAATATTTCCCAAAAAGTTGGAATCCGCCGCAAACAGTCAACGCCACTAAACCCTGCTCAACTTCTTCCTTAATCTCGCCTTTTCGCCTTAAAAGATCCTTGGCAATGGTTTTCTGGCCCAGGTCTTGGCCGCCACCTAGGAAAATGATGTCGGCATTTTTTAGATCAAACTGATCTCCTATTTTGACTTTTTGTATCTCAAGATCCAGATTTCTCCATTGGCAACGCATCATAAGAGTCACGATATTACCGAGATCGCCGTAGAGGTTCATATTATCAGGATATAAATGGACTAAAGTAAGTTTATTTTTCATTCAACTAGCCCTTTAACCAAGCCACGAGAATATAATATTTTTCTTAATTCTAGCATGGCGGTGTAGGTTGGCAGTACATATAATGTTTCGCCCTCCCTAATATTTGCTAAAGCCATACCGAGGGCTTTGTCCATATCCTTTTCGATGGAAATATCTTTTAAGGAGAAGCCGGCGTATTTAAGACGTAAGATCATGTCCTCGGCTCTAATCCCACTGACAACGACATCAGATGCAAAATCTTTAATTAGTTCAAGTTCTGCATCCCAAATCCAGGAAACATCAGTCCCATCTGCAAACTTATCATTTAAAAGCAAGAAAAGATGTTTGGGTTTGTTGTCGTAGCAAAGCGTTTCAATTACCTGGGTAAAACCAGTTGGGTTTTTGACCAAAAGAAGCGAAATATTTTTATTATCCACTTTTATTGTTTCCATTCTTCCAAAGGCAGCCGAAACGCTTTTTAAAGATTTTTGGATTATACTTATATCAATCCCGAGTTCAGAAGCGATCGAGCTAGCCGCTAAGGCGTTATAAAGATTGTATAAACCAGATAATTGAATCTCGAGCTGCGTTTCATTATTTTTTGAATCAACAAATCGAGCTTTCGAACCTTCAACCGACAATCTCAAATCAGACAATTGGTAATCTAGCTTTGGCCTTTTGAAACCACAATTTGAGCATTTATAAATGCCAAGATGGCCGAAATAGCGGTTTTCATACGTTAATTCAGTGCCACACTGAAGGCAATTTTTTGAGTCTATCGCTCCCGTTGATTTAGTTTCAATCTGATCGTTTATACCAAAAAAACGAACCTTCTGATTGTATCTTTGTAGGTTTGATACAAGTGGATCGTCTCCATTTAATAGTAGCGTTGATTCGGGGGATGCCTTTAAGGCAGATCCAATGATGGCGGCGGTTTTGTCAATCTCCCCATATCGATCTAGCTGATCCCGAAAGAGGTTGGTTACAACGATTAATTTTGGGCTTACTTTTTTTGTAATTTCTGGCATGGTGGCTTCGTCAATCTCAAAGATAGCGATGTCTCCCTTTATCTTTGTCCCTAATAGATTGCTATTTTTAGATAAGAAAGAAGCGATTCCTCGAGAGAGATTGCTTCCGGAAGAGTTATAAATAACCTTTAACCCGCTTGCTTCGAGAATAGCGGCTAACATTTTTGCTGTAGTCGTTTTACCATTTGTCCCAGTAATAAGAATTATGCCATGTTGTAACTTAGTGGACATGCTTGTAATTATGTTAGGAGCGATTTTTTCTGCTAAAAGGCCAGGGAGGGTTGTCCCGCCCCCCTTTTTAGTCAAACGACTGGCAGTCCTAGCCGTCCTCGCTACGAGATTCGCAATTAGAATACGCATGATGACAGTATAGCAAAATTTGAGTTTATATTCAGGTCTATTTCAGAAACCCTTCTATTGCGTCCAACGCTTCTTTCTCGTTTTTTATGTAGATGATATCTTTGTTTCTTTTATACCAAGTCACTTGTCTTTTGGCATAATTGCGAGTTCTTTTCTTCATGTTTTCTAGGGCTTCAGACAAAGAAACAACATTGTCTAGATATTCAGCAATCTCTTTATAACCTATGGCAGACATTGATGGCAAATCAATAGAATATTTAGCTTTTAATGTTTTTGTTTCTTCAACTAGACCCTCATCTTTCCATTTATCGACACGCTGATTTATTCTTTCATACAAAATATCTCTTGGGATATCCAAAACTAGATAAAGGATACTAGTCGGTTTAGGCTTTTTGGTCTGAAGCGAGACGAAAGATTTCTTAGTTTGTAACGCTACTTCAATGGCTCTGATCAAACGTCTTTTATTTTTTAAGTCAATCTTTTGATACGTAATCGGATCAAGTGATTCTAACCTTTCAGCTAACTCAGTAGTTGAGGACTTTTCTAAATCTTTGCGTAAGTCAAAATTTGGTTTTGTCTCAGGCAAGCTGTAATCGTAGACCACAGAATCAATATATAGACCAGTCCCACCTACCAGAAACGGGATCTTCCCTCGATCATGAATCTCGGAAATAGCAGCATTGACTAATTTCTTGTAATCGGCCAGAGAAAAAAGTTCGTCTGGTTTGACGACATCGATTAAGTGGTGAGGTATTAACTGACATTCTTTAGTGGTCGGCTTGCTAGTTGCAACGTTCATTTCACGATAAATACTACGTGAATCTGCATTTACAATTTCGCCGTTAAACTTTTTTGCTAAGCTAATCGCTAAAGAGGTTTTGCCGCTGGCCGTTGGCCCAGCTATAACAATAATGGGTTTATTCATAAGCTTTTTGATTATAACAAGAAATAGTTTATAATATTAGACATAAACGAGGAGAGAAAATGGGAGTAGAATCACAAGGCGTAATGCCGCCGAGACCAGGAGATGAGATAAGAACAGAGGGACAAGTAATTGAATTCCCGACCGGTAAGGCAGTTGAACCAAAAGCAAAACCAGTTGAGCAACAAATTAGAGAGGCAACACATGATAGGATAGCAGAAGGCGACTTCTCAGTACCTGAGTGGGTTACTGGTAGTAAAGGAGCAGAAGCTCACTTTAAGGCTGACCCAGCCGTAGAATTGCAAGCGGAAAAGGATAAAAAAATGGACGAATCGGTTGACGCCGGTTGGGAGAATATCACGCCTAGAAAGGTTGATTTCTAACCCCAAATAGTTTCCAAGCAGTAGAAGCATCAATTTTTACTTTTATAAAGTCACCGGCTTTAATAGTTGGTGACTTTTTTATTTCTACGACTTTATAGCTTCTTGTTCTACCAAATAATTTATCATTTTTTGTCTCATCAACAAGTATTTCTTGGGTTGTACCGATAAGCTTATGATTTTCCCTATCAAGTATGCTGGTGAGAGTTTTGTTTATGGTCATATCTCTATTTTTCTTCTCTGCCTTTGAGACGCTATCAGTCATTTTGGCTGCCCTTGTTCCTGGACGAGGTGAAAATTGAGCGAGGAAAATCATTTCAAATTTTACCTTTTCGACCACTCTCAAAGTGTCCAAAAACTGTTCCTCAGTTTCACCTGGGAACCCGACGATGATATCAGTTGTTAAAATAATATCCGGCATTGTATTTCTAATCTTTTCGACTAATTCTAAATACTGTTTTTGTGTATAGTGGCGATTCATCGCCTTGAGAATATCATCATTTCCCGATTGTAGCGGTAGATGCAAATAATGAGGGAAATGCACCAAGTTTGGCAAAATATTTATTAAATCATCTGATATATCTTTTGGATGATTGGAGTAAAAATATACTCGGTAATTTCCTGGGATTTTGTCAATTTCTTGGACCAGTTTACCAAAAGCTGTTGAGGTTTTAGAATTGGGTAAATCATTTCCAAACGAATTTACGTTTTGACCTAGAAGGGTGATTTCTTTATAACCCTTTTTGACTAAAACTTTTATTTCATTAACAATCTCAATTATTGGTCGAGATTTTTCTCGTCCCCGGGTATAGGGGACTGCGCAGTAAGTACAGAAGTTGTTACAGCCGGTCGAGATTGGAACATAAGCACGAAAGCTAGAGGAATAATTCGGAATAATTGATAAATATTCACCAGCCTTTGGGCTGTTTTTAGATCCATGATCAATGATACTAGATAGTATTTCTGGTAACATATGTAGATCTTTGATCTCAAACATAATATCAAAGATATTCCTCATTTTTTTTCGATCTTTTTCTAATACGCATCCCGATAAAACAGTGATCAGTTGTCGCTTTTTTTTGGTTTCGTTCCATTCTTTGGCCTTACCAAAAATTCGATCAACGGCGTGCTGTCTGACTGAGCAGGCGATAACACAAACCAAGTCAGCTTCACTTTCTTTGTCTGTTTTTGTATATCCCAAAGAATCAAAAATTGCTGAGATTCGTTCTGCATCAGAGTAGTTCATGGCACAACCTAATATCCAAAAATAGTATTTCATAGCTGAGCTATTTTAGCATGAATCAAGGTTATTTTGAAGCGAATATCGGTGAGGTTGAGCCTACGAGAGGATCATTATCACCAAAGAAAGCCGACTTAAAAACCGGTGATGGTGGTAAAGATTTTTTAAAGATATTTTGGTGATGCAGATAAACACTGCCTCCAAGTATTATTACTTCGGGCTGGTATCTTTTGACCAAGTAATTTATACCGGTCAAATTAATCTTCATCACTTGTTCAAAAAATTGTTTCGCTTGCTTATTTTCGGAGTTAACGGCTGTCAAAATGGTCAGAATACTCGTACCATCGAAACCAAGCTTGATCTTTCCTTTTTCTGCCCATGCCTTTAGAAAATTTGGCATATTTATACCAGAAGCGTATGATTCCCAATGATTCATTTCGCCGCAACCACATGGTAAGTCATATTCTGAATCGATCTTGATATGGCCTATTTCGACGCTATTGCCGACGTCGTCACTAATCAGTTTATTGCCGACAAAAACACTACCGCCGATGCCAGATGAAAAAGTGAGATAGGCGAAATTGCTTAAACTCTGACCATGTCCCCAATTTTTTTCGCCAAGAATCGCCGCGTTAGCATCATTATTTAGAAATGTATTTTTTTTAAAGTAGTCCTCAAGCGTAGGTACAATTACGAGGTTTTTATTTGGTAGGTTAGGCGATTTGACCAATATTCCTTGGTGGGCATCAATAAAACCAGCGATACAAATGCCAATTCCTGCCGAAGCGAGAATTTCTCTTTTTGACAATGATTCTTCGATAAAGTCCTTTAGAAAATTAACAAACTCTGGATTTGAATTGGTCTGGATTGTTGGTGTTTGGTTTTTATACAAAAGATGACCGGACTTATCAATCAGGGCAACCCTGGTATTAGTAGCACCAATATCGACGGCTATGGCATTTGGGGTGTCCATTATTTTTTGTCGTTGATTTCCTTTTTAATTTTTTCTATAAAATTGTCTAATTTTATATTTCCTAGATCACTTTTTTTGTATGAGCGTATTGGCATTAGGCCTGATTTTTCTTCTCTTTCTCCCAAAACAATCATGTATGGAATTTTAGCTAACTCAGCGTTTCGTATTTTTTTACCAACAGATTCGGTATCTCTGTCAATCTCTACCCGAATACTCTCATCTTTAAATTTATCATCAATTTTTTCTGCAAATGATACAAATTTGTCTGAAACAGGTATCAATCGAACCTGGACAGGGGAGAGCCAAAGGGGGAAAGCTCCTGCGGTGTCTTCAATTAATATTCCCATGAATCTCTCGAGAGAGCCATATATGACTCGATGGACAACAACTGGAGTTTTTTCTTCGCCTTTCTCGCTTGTATATTTAAGGCCAAACCTTTGGGGAATTTGAAAATCTAGTTGGATGGTGCCCATCTGCCATTCTCTCCCCAGCGAGTCTTTCATCAAGATATCAATCTTCGGTCCATAGAAGGCGCCGTCACCTTCTAAGACATTGAAAGGCTTTTTACTTTCGACTAAGATTTCTTTTAATTCTTTTTCGGCCTTGTCCCAGATTTTCCCGTCTCCCATAAATTTGTCTGGCCTTGTTCCTAATCTAAAAGAATAATTTAGATTAAAGATAGAATAGAATCTTTCGACAATCTCAAAAATATTTCTATACTCTTCTTTAATTTGGCTTTCTTCGATAAAAATATGAGCGTCATCTTGAGAAAACTCACGTGCACGTAAAAGTCCATTCAAAGTTCCCGATCTTTCGTTCCGATGTAGCGTATCTGTATCTCCTAGTCTCATAGGTAGTTCGCGATAGCTTCTCTTTTTACTTCCAAAGACAACCATGGCGTTGGGACAGTTCATCGGCTTTAGGGCATAAGTTTCTTTATTGTCAGTTTTAGAAATAAACATTTCTTCCTGATAGTGATCCCAGTGTCCAGAGATTTCGTAAAGCTCTTTCTTGTTGATTAATGGTGTTTTGATCTCGACGTAATTTCTTTTTCCATGCTCTATTCGCCAAAAATTGATAAGTTCGTTTAAGATAATCACACCCTTTGGTAGCCAGTATGGCATTCCCGGGGCTGTTTCATGAAACATAAACAACCCAAGGTCTGGACCAAGTTTTTTATGATCTCTTTTTTTTGCTTCTTCGACCATTTCTAGATAATCATTGAGCTCTTTTTCCGTCTCAAATGCAACACCATATATGCGTTGAAGCATTTTATTCTTTTCGTTACCTCTCCAATAAGCTCCGGCGATAGAGGTAAGCTTGAAGGCGCCTATTTCATTTGTAGATTTGACATGTGGACCAGCACATAGATCTGTAAAACTATTCATCTTGTAAAAGGAAACACTCTTCTCTCCAGCTTTTTTTAGATCTTCAATAAGTTCAGTTTTGTAAGGTTGTTTAAGTCTCTTGATTTCCGCATAGGCTTTATCTATGGGTCCGTCGGCTCTTTCAAAAATATAATCTTTTTTAATAATTTCCCGCATCTTCTCTTCGATTAAAGGGAGGTCCTCTGGAATCAAAGTTCTGGGAAGATCGAAATCATAATAAAAACCGTTTTCAATAGCTGGGCCGATTGCCAGTTTTGCTTCAGGGAACATCTCCAGAACTGCTGCTGCCAAAACATGGCTTGCACTGTGTCTCATCGTCTCAACTTTATTACCTGACATATTTACTCTCCTCTTTTATACAAGCCCAGCCTTTGGGCTATTACTTTTAATAAAAAAACGGCCTAAAACAGGTCGTCAAGACCCCGTATGGGGTGGTTCCACTCGACTTCCCCGACGATTCTGTCGGGACTCTCTTTGGTCCATATACACCTGGGCTCCTGGGTGGGACTGATAAGGTTGGTTAGTCCTCGTCATGGTCCTTCTTAATTAGTATTATACAAAATTATAGAATAATTTCATCTATTTTTGCGAATAATTCTTCGACAGTGCCAGAATTGTCTATTTGGTAGTCAGCACTTTTTTTGCAATAAGACAAATTTTGTGAATTTGTGCCATCCATCTCCTTTTCTTGTAAGCTTTTGAAGTCAACGTAGGATAATATGTTCTCACTTTCCCGGGCACGCTTTAACATTCGTTCATACCGAATATTTATTGGCAGATCAACAAATATTAGTTTGAGTCCAGGAATAGTGTGGAGATAGTCAACCTCTGCTGGTTTCCTAATACTCGAAATAATGAGTTTATCTCTACCACAAAATTTTTTATAGGCAGTTTTGGCTAATATGTCAGCCCCAAATTCTTGTCCGTAGTTATTGGAGAAATCTATCATATTTTGGCGGCTGATCTTGAGCTTTTGTTTTTTCATCTCCTCTCGTAATATGTCTGACAAAGATACATGAAAAAAATCTTTGCTCTGTAAATATTTAGCAACGGTATCTTTGCCTGATGAATTTGTTCCCGAAATTCCAAAAATCATTTCTCTCCTGGTGGATCTGGTGTGACTCGAACGCACGACCTCCGCAAAGTGAATGCGATGCTCTAACCAACTGAGGGCCTACGGCCATCCGCAGGGTCTACATTTTGGTGGGCGATACTGGATTTGAACCAGTGACTTCTTCGATGTGAACGAAGCACTCTGCCGCTGAGTTAATCGCCCCTCAATCTGTCTTGGTCGGTACGAAATGGTGCCCTCGACTGGACTCGAACCAGCACGACCTTGCGGCCACTACGACCTGAACGTAGCGTGTATACCAATTTCACCACGAGGGCTCATCTACTCCAATATTATAAACAAAAAACTCCCATTGTTGAGGAGTTTATGGTGGACCCTAACCGAAAAACATGGAACACCTTTGTCGAAATTTCCTTAGAATGGGAGCCTGGTCTGAAAGATATCTACGTGAAGTTGAATGACTCTCTTAAATAGCTACTTCACAGCATAATGTTCAGCCGCAAAAATATATTGTTCCTTGAAAATTTGTTTAAATGAAATTATAGAGTTAGTTTCGTAGAAAACCAATATTGACCCTTTGAAATCATCTTCATTGACACTTCTGTACGAAAGTGGAGCGTAACCATGCGACAAGAGTAAGGCGTTAGCCATTAGCCGACCGGTTCGTTTGTTACCATCTTCAAACGGTTGGATATAACTAATCCCAACAAGTGCCAGCAAAGCTTTATCATATGGAGTTTTAGCTCTTGAGATAGCTTCACCCAAAGATTCTATTGCCTCTCTGATCTGAAAGACATTATCAAGTGGCCTGTATTTTGAACCAGTTATGCCAACTAGGCCCTTTCTGATTCCTTTGTTTACCCCTAAACTCTTGATTAGAATGCCGTGTAGCTCTTCAAGATTCCTAAGATTAAAGGCCTGATATTCTTGCTCGTTTTCACGAACAAAAAGAAAAGCATCCTTATGATTTAGAATCATTCTTGCCTCATCTTTTGCGTGACCCGGAGCTTCAATCTCATCTTTAATAAGGCGCTCTGTATCCAGAAGAGTATAGGTATTTCCCTCAATTTTTGATGACTTCCACGATAGTTCAATTACGAATCTTTGGAGTTCTTTGTCTCCCAGGACAGAAGAAAGATTTCTTGATTTTTGGTGATATTCTTTGGTCGCTATATTTAGGTCAGAGATCTCGTTTTCGTTAAATATTTCTGTTGGAAATTCTGGAAAGAGATTGAAATTGTAATTATCCAAACCAAACCTACTATCTGGCTCAATGCCTGTGTATGCTTTTTCAGCAATATCAGTAAAAACCCTACCGATGGTGGAAATTTCATAACTGGTATTTCTACCCAACCCAATGCTAGTAAGTGCACCATCTTTGGCCATGCTCGATAGGGCACGCTTAATAGAAACCAAGGAAATGTCTTCGCCTCTTTTTGTCAGTTCTTCATGAACTTCAGAAGACTGTAATCGACCCTTTTCAAGAATGATTTTGAGGATACTCTGCTGTCTTTGATTGAGTTTAATCATTTTATTGCCTCATTTAACTGTATTAATCGTATCAAATTGATACGTTTAAGTCAATTACTTGATACGATTAGAGAAACAAAAGTAAATTAAATTAAATATGAAAAACAGAAGTGTTCTATTCTTCTGTGGGGTATCGAAAATACGTACAAATAAATGTCTCTAACGGACCAATTTTTTATGGTGGACTGCGTCGAAAATAGTTGGAACCAATTATTGCCAGAGTTGATGCAATGGCAGAAAATTGCTGTGCTTACCTAACTAAATTAGAGAATAAAATATAATTCCGCAGAAAGGGAAAGAGGCGACACATGATTTTGTGCCGCCTCTCAGTCGAGAAAAGCGCAGACCTTCGTGTACAGCTCTTGGAGAGATGCGTCATTTTGCAGTATGAGTGCGCCGCCGATGACTGAAGCATGCTGCGAGAGCAGTCTCTCGAAGAAAAGAGCCTCGGCTACCTCCATAAGCCTGAGTCCGTCAAGAAGAAGGTCAAAATCCCTATGATCAGGGCTTCCGACCTTGATTCTCTCGGCACATATCTCGGGAGAAGCCTTAAGAAGAAGCATCCGAACGTCATGAACCTCAGCAGCCCGGCTCAGCACGATAGGATCCAGATCTGGAATGTATGGCTCCAAGACCTCGACATGCTTTGCCCTCAGGGCCTTGCCAGTACGGATGGCATAGTGGCAATCAATAGCCGCAAGTCTGCAGTCATCGTCAGAAATGCGACAAGTGATTATATCAGCCACCTTGGCGATGAACTTCGAGTGAAGAGGCCCGATCTCTTCCCAATCCAGACCAAGCTCCTTACCAATCTCGATTAGTACGTGGCGCTGACGGATAATGAGCGCATTATCCTTCCTTGCCAATTCGGCGCAAAGAGTGGATTTACCCACCCCATGTATCCCGCCGACGATCAAGACCTTCTTTCTGCTCAAGGTACTCACCTCCCTAGCAAGGCCGTTGTGTCGAGGGTATTATAAGGCTAAGTTAGTGTTTTTTCAATAGAAATGTGTTTTGCCAGAAAGTCAGAGTCCTGTTTATAGCGAAGGACCTTAACTGCTTCTTCAGCCTCAAACCAATCACACACTTCTTCGTATTCCTTATTTCTTTTGGGGCTATTCAAAATAACCTTAAAAAGGGTAACAATTTTTCTTACAGGCATGCCGTCCTCCTTGCTCATAGAATATCGCCTTACCTCGCCCAACTTGCCCACGAGACTAAAATCGACAAAACCGGTTTCTTCTATAATTTCTCTTTTGGCCGCTTCCTCAGGAGTCTCTCCTGCTTCTAGATGACCTTTCGGGAATGAATAAGTCTTTTCAAGATGTTCTGTTAACAAAAATTCTGTTTTTGAATTTATATTTCTGGTTATTACTCCCCCCGCTGAATAATGAGTCTTAATATCTTTGTCAAAAATGGTGGTTAATATTAATTCGAAATAATTATTAAAAATATCAAAATTTTGAAACGAGTAATTCTTGCCGTTTTCGTTAACCTTTTTCACAGTTGGTAAGTATTTATCACCTAGAATCTCTGAGATTCGGTTTAGCCTGTTTGATAGATCGCCTCTTATTAAGAACCCGTTTTCTCTATCAACAATCATTCCCTTAAAACAACCGGCATCTGAAATGCATAATGCTAGCTCTGGATGGGAAAACAGCATGGCCTCGATTGGCACTAAGGGCGCAAAATCAATTCTAGGAAGACAAAAGAGAGCCCTGCTTTTTGGATAGCCATAAAGTATCCGAGGCAAGTCAGGCTCAAATTTATCGATATAAGTTATCCTTGGTGAAAGCAATAACTCCTTTAATTTCCTTTGATATTTTATAAGCTCTGGCTCTTGGCTAAATTGAGAAGCCACCAAGACACCATGATACTGAGAGTTTTTTGCCAAAAAGGAATCCATTATCTCAATTACTTCTTCTACCCCCTTATACACATCGGCTCTGGATATAGAAATCAATAATTTTTTATCTAACGGGATACCACAATGGTTAAGAACCTCTTCTGGATTAATTGGAAGGTTAAATGAGTCAAGGACATAGCCATTTGAAGCTGGGACAAGGACTGACTCTTCCAGGTTATATTCCTTCATAAGGATGTTCTTTGCATACAAGCTAAGATAGCCAATTTTTGCTTTCTTATGGCTTATTATCTTCTCAATAGCTTTTTTCTCGAATTTCTCCCTTTCTTCTCCATCAACATATGCCTGAGCCTGAGATTTGTTTAGGCTATGCGGGATGAACACATAATAATCATCTTCTTTAAAATCAAACTGACTAAAGATAAAATCATTTACTATGAATAATCTCTCCCCTTCAAATTCCTTTTCTATAATTTTATTAACATCCTTATTTACATCCTTCCAAACTTCAAAATTGAAGTAGTTTTCTGATAAACTTTTGGGCCACTCAATTTCAATAATTTTGCCGCCCGAATCATTAACAATTTTATTCGCCACATGTTTAAAGTCATAGGCTTCATTGTTAGAATTACTAAAGGTAATTACATTTAAAGATAGATTGATGCCAAATGATCTATCAAATTCCCTTTTAATTGAAGAAAAAGCGCTAATAAAATTTTTTGCAACAGTTCCAACACCCGAGCAATAGCCCGTAATACCGTCATCGACGAGATATATTATATTAATTTTTCTCATAAAGCCTCTCCAAGATAATTTTAGCCGCCTGCTCTATATCCAGTGTACCATCAATATTGACCACATTGGACTTGGATGAAAAATAATCATCATAGAATAATTTCGCATAAGCCATGCCTTTATATCCACTCCAAACATCTATGTCTGTCTGGGGTCTTTCACGGCGCTTTAGACTGTCCTCTGGATCAATCCCAATGTACACATAAAGATCAGGCTCATAAAGTTCTCCCTTTTGGATGGCCTCCTCAACCCAGGTCACCTTTTCCTGGTAATTTTTTGCGTAGCCTAATTTTTCAGCACAAAAATCCCAACAAATCATGGATGGAACCCCCCGATCAATCATACAAGTCTTAATTGATCGAGCAGCTTTTTGATACTTTTCAAGTGTTTCAAGGAATATCTCTTCTTGATCATCGGTTATATTTTTTTCCGACAATCTACCAAGGGATTCATTGATTTTACTAAACTGATATTTTTGAACCAAATAATTGGCAAGAGTGGTCTTGCCGCTTGCAGGCAGTCCCTCTAAAACAATAATTCTTTTAGGAATATTTCCCAATTATTTCACCTTTGATTTTATTTTCCCAAGGAAACCTAATCCATTTATCTGCACGGCATTTATAGGCGGCAATGTAGTTAATCTTATTATCACCCACCTTGTTTAGATAATCACTCTCAAACCCTTCATCCATAAAAAGAGAGCAAACCGCAACAGTACTTGCCCCCAAAGTATTAATTTTCTTAATTAGAGAATTGATTGATTCTCCCTTGTAGACAATATCCTCCACAACAAGGATTTTTTCACCTTTCTTGATTACGGGGTATTTTTTTATTTTGACGCTTGAATAACTTCTGGGTTCATCAGACGAGTTCCTGGAAACCTGATAAAAGTCTATATTCTTTATACCAAGACGATGAGAAATAATAATAGATAGTACCATTCCACCCCTAACCACAACGACTATTTTGTCAAATTCTAATCCTGACAGATTATTGATTATTAACTCAGCTCCCGCCTGAATTTGATCCCAGCTTGGCGAAAGAGTCTCAGACTCAGCATCATACATTTTTGGATAGTTGGCTAATCGCATACAGTAATCCTCACAAAAGTATCAATACTCCCAGGGAATATTGCAACATTCTTTTTCTGGTACCTGATGTTGGGGTAACTTTTCTTAATTTTTTTAATGATCTTTGTAAATTGTTCATTGGTAATACTTGTTATATGCCCGACTCTTGATTGATTTTGGTTAGGGAAATAAGAATCACTTGCTTTTGTAATCAGGTTAAAGACAACATATTTCTTAGAAATCTTAATCATTTTTGAAATATTCATAATTAGGTACTGCTCATAGAAACTTGTCTTAGAATTAAGTCCTCCAAGATTGATCACTAAGTCGTATTTGTCTTCATTTTTACTAGATAAAAAATTCCCAACTTGTAAATTTGGAACCTTATTTTTGGTCCCATACTCTACGAACTCCGGCACTATATCGATACCGTGGTATCCATCAATATCAAAGCCATTATTGGTCATGTATCTGTAAAGGTCTCCAGAACCACAGCCAACGTCAAAAACGGTTTTGAATTTTCCTGACAAATCTGCTATAGCATTATAAAAAACAGTCTCTTGCTTTTCCGAATTGCGCCAATCTAAAGATGCCGCAGATACACCACCTCTTTTTTCTATTTTAGATCGATAGTGTTCGCGTATCCCCAACACATCCGATTCCCAATTATTTTTATCCATGTCTTCCTTTTTATTTAGCCTTATCTTAGTACAAATCCATGATTGAGGCTATAAGCATACTACGAAACGAAAAAAGCAAATCACTCCCAGCTATTAAAGTAGGGGTGAAAAACACGTCTTCCGCTGGTTTTACTAAGTTGTGCAGTAATATTTTTTTTGCTAATTGCGGTCGCCTGGGTATTTATCGGTTGAAATTTTGTTACGGTGTCCTTGGCACCGTGCCTTGTCCACAAATCTCCTAGGTCCTTTTCAAAGATATTCAACCCATACATATTTGCGTAAGTAGGGATTCTGTATTCTATCATTCCGTAGATTTTGCCTTTTTCTTGTGAATACTTCTCGAAAAAGACTCTGGGTAGGACTTCCAAAACAAATTTGCAACACATGATTTTACCCTCATAATTACAATCATTTCTTATATGCCTTTTAAAATTTTCATAGTTGTCTCGATCTCTACCTTTAGGTCTGGTCCAGCCCCAACTTTCCTCTATTCGTTTATCAAGTTCTCTGTAACCCGATAAAAAAATGTCTCCTTTTCTTATCCCCCTGAATTGTGATTCAAGTGAAGCAAAGATCAAAAGATCCCACTGAACTACTACAATACTATCCCAGCTAAGTATGGCGCCTCTGTTTACGTACCAATTCAGCAGCATCAAATCTCCATTAAGCCATTTCCAATCTGGGGTTTCTTCTCTTTCATAAACGTAAAAGTCGTCAAGATGATCTGATAATAATGTTTTAAACCTGTCGGCTTCAGACAGATCCCCTCCATACAAACCATAAATGCGCGCTTCAGGGTTGTATTTCCTTAATAGCTTAACCCTATCGAGGCAAACCACTGGATCTTTGTAAAACCAAAAAAGAATGGCTAAATGCATACACTTCAAACCTTCCTAATTAGCGACTCCATTATTTCTAGTCTATTATTTACATCTTCGACTTCTTGAAACTGGAATAATTTTCTAATCTTTGGCAATAATTCTTTTGGGAAATCGTGTATAGCATGCTTTAGGCCCACATCATATCTAATTGGGTAATATTTTATTCTTAGTAACTCAACAACAACCTTGGTTAATATTAAATAATAATGTACTGCACCAAAATAATTATTTCTCGCAATCTCTTTTTCAACGTCGATCCTTATAATTGAATACTCTTCTAAAAGATAATTTCTCCTCCCCAATAATTTTTTCTTGTAATCTTGGCTTATCTTAGTGATTTTTATCACACTTTTTTTATCAAAAAGTATCATTGGATTTTCATTGTTTGTATCCGTTCTAAAAAAGGTAGCGTCCCCAATAGTTTGAATAATGATGTCTAGGATTAAAAATTTTGAAGTGCCCTTTAAATGTATCAAAATCTGCCTTGTCATATTATTAGAACTCTTCCTCTCGAAAAAATAATCTATCTCACAAAAAGCCTCTAGAGAATCACGAACAAGCCGAATGGCGTTATCTTCACTACCACTTTCAACATCAATCCAAAGATCTATATCGGAATACCCATCAACGATCTCGAGTGAATCAGCGCCCGCCAACCAAGCTGCTCTGATATAATCCCGCGCAGAAAGCTGTTCAACCAGTTTTCGAATTATAATTTTCCTGTCAATCATAAGCAAAGTATACCACCCTCAAGCACAAAGGTTCCAACTGTAAATTGGGTATATAAAAATAATGGCTCTATTTAGCCATTAAATTTATGGTGGACTACATGGGACTTCGTTGGAACCAAACCGTGAAGGAATTACTGGAATGGCAGGAACTATTTGATCTTGTTAAGATCGCCGCTTAAGACAATCGGTTGCATTGCGTCTATTTCATCATAGTATGGAAGTTCTTTTGTGTAATGGTTAAGCAAATATATCTTTTTATCTAGGGCATAACCAAAACCAATTTCGAGGAATGTGTTGCCACCTATATAACCATCGATGCCATTTTTGTTAACATTTACTGCCAACACTGCATCACCCTCTTTTATTATTTGAAAATAACCTCTAATCAAATCCTGTTCAATTTTAATCCTTGAAGTCTCAAGCGTATTGCCATTTGAATCTAATTCGTGATCTAGGTTATTCAAACTTGGCATTTCAACAATATGTCCATTTTGTTCAAGAATTCTCTTTGTGTCAGTCATTTCTTTATGTGCAGACATACTACCGCATATTATGATTTTCATAACAAAATGATAACACAAAAAGAGGTATTTCTACCTCTTTTTTTCGAACAAGTAATCTGGGGTCAATTTGGTGGACGGTACGGGATTCGAACCTGTGGCCTCCGCGATGTCAACGCGACGCTCTAACCAACTGAGCTAACCGTCCAAGCATCAAAATAACAGTGAAATCATAACAAGATTATGCTTAAAATTCAAGGAAATACTC
>JBAXEY010000008.1:0-36134 GCA_037140175.1 bacterium
TTTTGACTTGAGATTATACCAGATTTGTTACCGATGTATTTCAACCTACGCATAAGGAGACAAACTCTCGACTTATTCTCAAAAAGATTGTATACTTAATCGGTTGTCTTAATTGACACTCATTTCCACAGATGTGTAAATCCATATAAATAACATGAAATCACACTTTGGCCTGGCCAAAGACGATAAGTAGGCAAAATGAATATTCGAAATGTGGCGATTATCGCCCACGTCGATCATGGCAAAACTACCTTGCTCGACGGTTTTTTAAAGCAGACGAAAGTTTTTCGTGAAAATGAAGCTCAGATGACGCAGAGCCTTATTTTGGACTCTAATGATCAGGAACGTGAGCGGGGGATTACAATAATGGCCAAAAACGCGGCCATTACCTACAAAGATACCAAGATAAATATTATTGATACTCCTGGTCACGCTGATTTTGGGGGAGAAGTAGAGCGAACTTTAAATATGGCCGATGGTGCAATTCTTGTCGTTGATGCTCAAGAAGGTCCGATGCCACAGACTAAATTTGTCCTAGGTAAAGCTCTTGAACTCGGGCTTAAGATAATTGTGGTTATCAACAAAATAGATAAACCTGATTCGAGGATTGATTACGTTATTAACAAGGTGCATGATCTTTTTCTTGATATGGCGACAGATATGGACCATTTGGACTTCCCGATTTTCTATGCTATTTCCAGAGAGGGTAAATCATGGGCAAAAATGCCAGAAAATCTTACTGAAGACGCGGATCTTATTCCGATTTTTGATGGTATCATCGAATATATACCAGCGCCCAAATCAGAGCCGAATAAGCCTTTACAGATGCTAGTTACGACTTTAGACAGAGATAATTTCCAGGGTAAATATGCTATCGGTAGAATCAGCCGAGGTTTTGTTGAGCCAAATATGACAGTGGCTTTGATCAATAGAGATGGTGAGCAACAAAATGCAAAGATTGAAAAAGTTTACGTCAGCCAAGGCTTAAAAAGAGTTGAAGTTACAAAAGCAGAGGCAGGAGAAATCGTGTCTCTGACCGGCGTCAAAGAAGCAAGCATTGGTGACACCATAACTGATATAAACAATCCAGAGGCTTTGGCAACGATTGAAATAGAGGAGCCAACCTTGAAAATGTCTGTTTCGGCCAATACCTCTCCTTTTGCTGGCAAAGAAGGTCGTTTTGTCACTGGTCGTCAAATCCTAGACCGAATAAAAAAAGAACTAGAAACTAACGTTTCTCTAAAGATGAAGATTGGTAAAGAAGGCGATTATATATTGTCTGGTAGAGGAGAATTGCATCTGTCTGTCTTTATTGAAAATCTGCGACGAGAGGGCTTTGAGCTTCAGGTTGGCAAGCCACAGGTAATTACCAAGCAAATCGATGGAATCAAATGTGAACCTGTTGAGGAATTAACAATAGATGTCGGGACTGAGTTTGTTGGAGCAGTTAACGGCGAAATTGGTCGCAGAAAAGGAAGTCTATTTTCACAAACCGACAACTCAGACGGAACTACGCGACTAATATTTGAAATTACAACCAGGGGCATTTTGGGTTTGAGAAACCTGTTACTTACACTATCTCGTGGTACAGCTATCATTAATTCGATGTTTTTACGCTTTGAGCCAGTCGGAGCTTCGTTCCCTAGACTTCGTAACGGAGCCTTAGTTGCCTCGAACAATGGCAAGGCCGTCACTTATGGGCTTAATATTGCTCAAGGGCGGGGTGTTATTTTTATCAATCCACAGACAATTGTATATAAAGGAATGATTGTCGGGCTTAACTCTCGGGATCAAGATATTCATATCAATGTTTGCAAGGAAAAAAAGCTAACAAACACTAGAGCGTCTGGTTCTGATGATTCGATTATGTTAACTCCTCCAACAATATTTAGTCTAGAGCAAAGTCTGGATTTCCTCGAGGATGATGAGCTTCTCGAAGTAACTCCAAAAAGCCTAAGGTTGAGGAAAAAAGTACTCTAAAATTCAACAAAAACTCGATGCTTTGATCTAACTTAATATATTAGAAACTATTTTATTTTAGTGTTAACCCGTCACAATAGTTTGTCGGCTGATTCCTAAAAGGTAGCAATTTAATGAGATCTGATGTAGTGGAGATACTACCTGTCGAAGATAAACCAAATTTGTAACAACCATTTGGTTGACCGATGTCAGCCAAGACAGTGCCGTAGCTACCCCCAGTTATATAATTTTGGGTTGAAACCGCAGCGTCACTGCTATTTTTAATAACTGCAGAAACATTTTCTCCGGTGGAGTAAGCGTCAGTTTGACCCCTGTTCCACAAAAAAACTCTTTGTTGAAATGGGTGTCGGTTGGTGGCAGGATTTGTGGTTATAGCTAGATGTAAACCATTATTTATCGTACTTTTTAAAATATTTTGGCTTGATATCCAAGTGGTTGAGTCAATTCCTTCAGTCTGTGGATTTACGGATTTAAATAGTGTTTTTAGGTTGTCATCGCTATTTCTATCCCAGGTATTGGTGAGGTTATATGCCTTATCCAGGTAAGCTTGATTGAATCTCTTGACCGCTAGATTATTGTCTGTAAAGATTCTATAAGCAGAATATCCTGACATCATGTATCGATCAAATTCCCAAATTGGTTCATTATTGCAGTAGGGAGCAGTGCTGCCAGCTCCGCAATTAGTTTCGGAATAAAAATACGGCGTCGAGATGATTGGTTGGTTATTTTCTTGATAATCTTCCCGCTTATACAGTGAAGCTGGAGAGGCACCAGGTGTTCCTGGGTATGTTTCGTTATATTTAAGTTCTCCGAGCATGGCAAACCCTTCTTCCCAAGCCCTATTATTAATTAGATACTGTACTCTAAAAGAATGAGCCATTTCGTGGGGGAGCTGATATAGTGCCACTTCCGGAATACACATCATTTTAGCATCTGGTTGATAATAACCTCGAGAGCCTTGGCATAATCCGACTTGAACAGTCTCGGCCTTTGGTGGTAAGCCAAAAATATTCTTGTAGAGTGAATACGCTTTTGCAATGATATCATTGGCTATAGCCTTCTTATCTGCTGGCCAGGCTTTATCTATTTGATCATTTAGACTAAAAGTAATATCAGCTTCAGGAAAAGTTCCTCCACCAGGCCCGGTTGATGAAGTTCGATATTTAACAACGTGCATATCTGTTGGGGTAGGAGTAGGCGTTGGAGTAGGAGTAGGCGTTGGAGTAGGAGTTGGGGTTGGAGTAGGAGTTGGGGTTGGAGTAGGAGTTGGGGTTGGAGTAGGAGTAGTTTGATCTTGGATGGGCTTTCCATTCTGTGTTACCAATGGGATAAAACCTTCATCTGAGCCACCAGTCACCTGTCCTTGAATTTGTTTATTTAATTCTTGTAAGGCGGTAGGGTCTTGTTTGACCAATGAATCCACACTAACGTCGGGGGGTAAATCAACCGTTACTGCTCCAGTCGTAGGGGTATCTTGTGTCTTTACAAATTTATAGCTGGATTCGGCTTTATCTTTGCTACTAGTGGTTTTGTTTTTTGTCGTTTTTTTGCCACCAAAGATCGCGACTAAAACAATAATAATTATCACAACAACTATTACTACACCAATTGCAATAAATATTATTTTCTTGTTATCTTCTTCCATTTGTTTGTATTTCCTTTTTGTTGTTTTCATTATATATCAATAACAACTTTTGAAACAACAATAACTTTTGACACAAAGATTTTAGAGGTATAAAATATTTCCAGGTGGATGTCCCGAAAGGGATTTTTTGTTAAATAAAGTGTATCAATGGCTAAAGAAACAAAATACATTTTCGTTACTGGGGGAGTTCTTTCCGGCCTCGGCAAGGGTATATTTGCTGCCTCTCTAGGCAACATATTAAAGAGCCGAGGTTTTTCTGTTAATCTACAAAAATGTGACCCATATCTAAATGTTGATGCGGGGACTTTAAATCCTGGTGAACACGGAGAAGTTTTTGTTACAGATGATGGGGCAGAGACAGACTTAGATATTGGCCACTACGAAAGATTTATCGATCGGAATCTGACGAAGGCTTCTTCCGTAATGTCCGGTAGAATTTATACTGAAGTTTTGGAAGACGAGAGAAAAGGAAAATATCTTGGCAAGACAGTTCAAGTAATACCCCACATAACTAATAAAATTCAGAAATTTATTTTAGAAGCAGGCAAAGGAGTCGATATCCACATAGTTGAAATCGGCGGGACTGTTGGTGACTATGAAGGTCTACATTTTATCGAGGCAATTCGCCAAATGAGACGTAAAATTGGCGTCGAAAATGTATTATATGCTCACCTAGTTTACCTGCCATTTTTGGAAACCTCCAAGGAGTTAAAGACCAAGCCGGCACAGTCTAGCGTGAGAGACCTGCTAGCTCTGGGCATCCAAGCACAAATTATCGGCTGTCGAGCCGAGCATGCCATATCGGCTGAACATCTAAAAAAAATTGCCTTATTTTCTGATGTCGACGAGGGGGCTGTGGTGCCATTGCCAACCATTAGTAGTGTATATGAAGTGCCAAAGAACCTGGAGGAGTGTGGACTAGGAGACTATGTCTGCTCGAAATTGAATTTGCCTATAAGAAAAAGAGTCAGTAATGGTTGGGAGAAATATTTAGAAAACCTTTCTCATACAAGTGGCGAAATCAAAGTAGGCTTAGTTGCTAAGTATATGTCAAATGAGGATACCTACAAAAGTGTGAACGAGGCTATCCAGTCAGCAGCAATTTATAATCGCAAAATGGCCAAAATTGTCTGGATAGATGCGGAAAAAGTTGAAAAGCAAGGCACAAAAACATTAGATGGGCTTGATGGAATTATTATCCCCGGTGGGTTTGGCAACCGGGGAACAGAAGGGAAAATTATAGCCTGCAAATATGCTCGTGAAAATAATATTCCATACCTGGGCCTATGTTTAGGGATGCAAATAGCGGTCATAGAATTTGCGAGAAATGTTCTGGGGTACAATGATGCAAATAGTGGTGAATTTGATCATGAGTCAAAAAACGAAGTGATTCATATTATGCCAGAGCAAAGAAAATGTATGGACGATGATGATTTTGGGGCGACGATGAGGCTTGGTGCTTATCCTTGTGTTTTGGCCAAGATTTCAAAGTCACATCAACTATATGGACAAGATAAAATAAGTGAACGTCACCGACACCGTTACGAATTTAATAATGACTATCGTGATGTTTTCACCAAAAATGGGATGATGATTGTCGGTACTTCTCCAAATAATCATCTAGTTGAAGTGGTAGAGCTTCCAACCCATCCTTTCTTTATTGGAGTACAATTCCACCCCGAATTCAAATCTAGACCAAATCGACCTCATCCACTCTTTGACGGTTTTATTAAAGCCTGCTTGACCGTCCATAAATAGTCTTGACTAGCTAGAAGTGATATAATAATGTATGAAAAGTAATACTAATCATACATTATTAATTTGGGACAGAGATGAAACATATCAATCAAAAATTTTGGGGGAATAGTATCGTTGGTGAAAAAGGCCAGATAGTTATCCCCGCTAATGCACGCAAGGAATTCGACCTAAAACCACAAGACCAAGTTGTTGTTTTTGGTAATGACAAGATTATGCATGTAGTCAAAGCTGATCAACTTGACGTTGTCTTCGACACCGTAGCTGAATGTTTTAGTGATCGCTTGGAGACGATACGACAGGATATCAAAAAAGACTTAAAGGAGAAAAAGAAATGAAATGGATAACAGATAAAAATCGTAAATGGTGGACTCTAGGTGTTTTATGTTTCACTCTTTTGATGATCGTTCTGGATGGCAACGTAGTAAATCTAGCAATACCCAGAATTCTAGTCGATTTCAATGCCTCGATATCACAAATTGAATGGATCAGTAATGCCTATTTATTGACGTTTGCAATCCTGCTTATTCCACTTGGCCGTCTGGGAGATGAAATCGGACGAAAGAAAGTTTTTATTACTGGCCTAATCGTCTTTATCATTGGATCGCTCCTAAGCGGTCTTGCTCAGGATATCAATCAACTAATATTTTTCCGAGTCATCCAGGGGGTTGGTGGAGCGGCTATGATGCCGGCCACTCTTTCATTGATTGCGGCAAATTTTGCCAAAAAGGAACGAGGAATTGCTATGGGCCTCTGGGGCGGAGTCGCAGGGCTTAGTATTGTTATTGGACCAATTTTAGGCGGCTATCTGACCGATAAAGGTCTCGGTGTCGCTATCAACTCAGCATTACAAATAACAGAATTTTGGCGTTACGTCTTTTTTATCAATCTGCCGATAGGTATCGTCGCTAGCATTCTCGCTGTACTTGTGATCAAAGAGTCAAAGGATAGAGAGAAAACACACAAATATGACTTCTTGGGTATTTTACTTTCAGCTGGTGCTATTTTTTCACTAACTTTTGCCTTTATTGAAGGGCAGAAATATGGCTGGTGGCACGTAAATAATGCGCTGGTCCTTTTCGGCCAAAAAATACAATTTGGTGATATTAGTATTGTTCCTGTATTATTTGCTCTAGCCGTAATCTTTGGAGTATTTTTCTACTTTCACGAGAAACACTTTACAAAGGATCCACTTGTAGATCTGGCCATGTTTAAAAATAGAAACTATTCGGTTGGGACAGTAGCGACAGCGATCCTTAGCTTTTCGATGATGGGTTCATTTTTTCTCCTACCATTATTTCTTCAGTCAGTACTTGGTTTCCCGCCAATAAAAACTGGTCAGACACTATTACCTTTTGCTTTTACAATAATGTTGGTGGCTCCTTTTGCTGGAAAGCTCTCGGACAAAATTGGTCCTAAATATATAATCATTACAGGGATGACAATAATGGCAATCGGATCCTACTTTATTGGTCATTTTAGAGTAGATACAAAAATTAGCGATCTAATCTTGCCATTTATTATTATGGGCATTGGAATGGGTCTGTCGCAAGCACCACTGACTAATATTACATTATTGGAAACGCCCGAGGATGAGGTTGGGGGAGCCTCTGGAGTAGTCACAACCGCCCGCCAAATTGGAGCAGTGATGGGGATTGCAATCCTGGGGGCATTTCTACAGACCATGATTGCTAGCAATATAAAGGCCAATATAAATGAAATAAAAAATCTACCGCAAGTTGCCAAGGATGCGATAATACTGGAAACTAAAAACCAAGGCTTTTCAGAAAACAGGTCCAAAGTAGAAACCCAAATTCAAAATCAATTAAAGCAAATCCAAACTCAGCAAATACCAACTCAGACCAAGGATCCAACGATTGTAGCGAGATTAGCCGCACAGCAGAAAGCGCTTGCGTCTCAGTTTGTAAAAATTGGTAAAGACATCGAATACGCGATAAAGAGCAGTTTCGTGACTAGTATAAATAATACCTTCTACATTTCCGCGAGTATTGCCTTAATTGGTGCTTTCCTGGCACTTCTATTTCGAAACCCTTCGACAAAAGTAGCCAAAAAATAATCTGCTACAATATATTCATGCGAGACGACAAATGGTTATTTCTAAAGCTTGATGAGGTCTGGGACAATTATTTCCCCGATGTTCCTCAAGATAACGATGTCCATATTGTCTGGGGGCGCAAAGCTCGGAATAGATTAGGTTCGATTAAGCATGGAGATAAACTGAAAAATTCGCAGCAAGATACGATCATAACGATAAACAGCTTATTCAAAGATCGACAGATACCGGAACATGTCATAACTGGTACGATTGCTCATGAACTGGTTCACTATACCCATGGATTCCATTCGCCTCTTGAAAAGAAATATCAAACACCTCATGCGGGCGGTGTTGTCACGAAGGAGCTAAAAAATAGGGGACTAGAGAAGGCATTAAAAGAGCAAAAAAAATGGCTAAAAGATAATTGGGAAGTATATCTAAACGAACATTTACCTAGGAAAAAGAGGATAAAAAGGAGAGTTATTTTAAGATGGATATAAGGATTAATACGTTAGTTGTTGGCCTGCTAAAAACAAACTGTTATATAGTCTCAAACAAAGCTAGAGAAATCACCATTATTGATCCTGGTGACGAACCAGATAAGATTATTCAGTACCTACAAAGTAAAAAATTTACCAAAGTTCAAAATATATTATTGACTCATACTCACCCTGATCATATTGGCGGACTAGAAGAGCTTTCAAAAAAATATACTTCAGCGAAAATATTTTTATCGCAAAAAGAGGTTGATTTTAGAAATAGCGCTGATGATAAAAGCGTATATTTTTCAATGGTTTTCCCTGGGGTTAAGACAAGCTATACTCCAGTATCAGAAAACGAAATCATACCTTTTGGAGAAAATGGATTTAAGGTAATTGAGACTCCAGGGCATACCCCTGGCAGTCTGTGCTATTTGATAACGGAAAGCTTGTTTTCTGGTGATACATTATTTTATCGATCGTATGGTATCACAGATTTTCCAGGTGGAGACGATCAAAAAATGAAAGAGAGTTTACTAAAGCTTTCAAAATTACCCAACAAAACTCATGTTTATCCTGGGCATATGCTGGCAACATCGATTGGTGAAGAAAAAGAGTTTGGGTATTTGTCTTAAATTTGCTAGAATACAGCTACCTTCGGGGTGTAGCGCAGCTCGGTAGCGCGCGTCGTTCGGGACGATGAGGTCGTGGGTTCAAATCCCGCCACCCCGACCAAATAAGTTATAAGGACTTAAATAAAAAGGATAAATCTATGGATTCAGAAGAAATTAGACAAGGAGAAAGTAGAGAGTTCGGAGACGCTCCAAGAGATAGAGAAGCCTTTGTCGGACTTATTGATGCAATCAAGCGGCATAATGAGGATCATACCCCTGGGAAAATGGTAGCAAATATGCTTATTGGAACCTTAAAGACTGAAGATGATTCTAAATCAGAAGAAGTGATAACCTCTGCGGATAAGCAGTCTATGGACAGAGAGTTGATCGATATTAAAAATGAAAAAACTCTTAAAGTCACAGGTCTTTCTCTTACCCCAATTAGGGCAAATACAGTTATGTGGTCTTCCGGGGGCGATACTGACTCAGTAGGTGAACTGAGGGTCCATATAGAAGATGGAGATGCCTTTATTGCATTTTTGGATAAGCTCAAACCGGGGATGATTAACGAAAATTTAGAAAAAGCGCTAGAACAGGTTATAAACGATTTGGTTCTAGAAGCTTATGAAATGGAAGAAAGGCCTGACGATTTTGCTTTTGAGTTTTTGACCAATGCAAATAAAATAGTCTCAGGTTTTAATAAATTAGGGATAAAAACAAAAAGCTTGGATGAATTAGCGGAAATTTCTAGTCATATCAACGCAAAAAATATCAGAGAGTTTATTGGAGCAAAAAAAATTGGATTGTATCAGGATATTGGGGGTGAAAATTTTGGTCCATCAAAATGGCAGACAGACACGACAAAAGAAGGCCTAACAAAAAGATGGGATGAAGTAATTGTACTTCTAAACAAAACAAAGAATAACCCAAATGCAGACACCTTGTTTAAGGATTTATTAAAGAGAGCTCAAGATAGCCTAAATTATGCAGTAATTGATTTGCCAAGAATAATGTCAACATATGAAAGTTATGGTGAAGGATTCCATGAGATACTCGAGAGATTTTCACTTGAATTAATCGCTTTGGCCTCATCAGAGAAATAAATTAAAAAAGTAACTTAAACCAAACGAAAAGCTCGGATACACACTAGACCCATTCTAAAGTAAGCTCCTATCTTTAGCACATAAAGTCTTGCTCAAAGTAGTAAAAATTAATAGAATGATACTTGCGGTATTTGATAAATGGGAGCAATCATTAAATTATTACAAAGTTTTTACCTATATCTAAAGAAAAGTCGGTTTGGGCCACTACTTAGAAAGACTAAAAAAACTTTTTTATTAATCAATAGGACGCGCCATCGAATATTTCGAGGCAGTAATCTATATTTTTTTGTATTCTTGTATTTTGCAGTAGTCATGGGCATTATGTTTTATTTTGGTTGGTGGATATCTCCAGATCGATTCATAGTCTTCGGTCTGATATTAGCTATCATAGTTGCTAATCCATTTAAATTCCTAAAGGATTGGTCTCCTCTGGTTCTTTTATTGCTCGGATACGAATTTTTACGTGGTCTAGCCCCGATGCTAAATGCCAAGGTCAATATATACCCTTTAATTAATGCGGATAAATTTTTGTTTGGTGGGCATCTTCCACCGATTGAATTACAGAAATGGCTCTATGTTCCTGGCCAACTTCATTACTATGATTTCATTTTTACAGTTTTATACATGATGCATTTTGCACTGCCTCTAATATTTGGCTTTTATCTTTGGACAAAAAAGCGCGAAAGGTTTAGTCATTTTATGATAGCCCTCTTAGTCCTTTCTTATATAGGATTCATTACTTATATATTGTACCCAGCAATGCCCCCCTGGATGGCAGCTGAGAAGGGTATTATCCCTCAAGTTTATAATATCTTTAATCTAGCGGCAGCGAAATTTTTCCGAGGCGGTTCATTTCCGAGCCTATATTGGATGTTTAGTCCGAACCCTGTTGCAGCGATGCCTTCATTGCACGCGGCCTATCCAACTTTGGTTTTGCTCTATCTCGTCAAATATTTTGGAAAAAAAATGTGGTGGTTTTTAATCTATGTTTTTGGAGTCTGGTTCGCCATTATCTATCTAGGACATCATTATGTAATAGATGCGGTTGTAGGGATTCTTTATGCGGTTGCTACCTTTTATGGCGTTGAATATTTTTTTGCCTGGCGAGAAAAAAGACGCTATGAAATGGTCCACAACACAGAAAAGAGCCCCAAAAAGACAGAGCCAGAAGTGGAAATATAGCTCGTCTACTTGTTTTTGCTAATTATTAAACTAAAATTAATATATGAATAGTAATGAATTATTAATTATTGGAGTTGTTGTAGTGGTTGGTTTTGTAGCAATCGGCTATATTTTGAATCGGAAGCTTTCAGAGCTGAAAACTGAGAAGCCTGATGACAAATCTCTCCTTTTGATCCAGCAACAACTGAACGATGTTTCCAAACAGCTAAATACTGGTATTCTAGAATCATCCAAAATAATGCAAAAGCAGTTTGAGTCTAGTACTAATATTATAAAAGGTGTGACGGAAAAATTATCGAATCTAGAAAACACCAATAAACAGGTTATGGGAATCGCAGACCAGCTACAAGGATTAGAAAATGTATTAAAAAATCCAAAACAGCGTGGCATATTGGGAGAATATTATCTAGAAACTCTATTAAAAAATCTTTTTCAGCCAAACCAATATAAGATGCAATACAAATTTAAGGATGGTAATATTGCGGACGCCGTTATTTTTATGAGAGACAAAATAATCCCAATAGATTCAAAATTTTCATTAGAAAATTACAATAAAATCTTGGAAGAAAAAGACCCTACTAGAAAAGAGGCCTTAGAGAAAGTTTTCAAAGCCGACTTAAAGAGCCGAATTGACGAAACTTCTAAGTATATCAAACCCAAGGAAGGTACATATGATTTTGCTTTTATGTTTATCCCCTCTGAGGGTGTTTATTATGACCTTCTCGTCAATCAAGTAGGTGCAGTCAAAGTAAACACTAGGGATTTGATCGAATACGCTTTCAAAGAGAAGAGAGTTATTATAGTTTCTCCGACTTCGTTTGCCGCTTATTTGCAAACAGTTTTGCAGGGATTAAAAGCCTTGGCAGTAGAAGAATCAATCAAAGAGATAGTCGATAATATAAGCAAACTTGGCAATCATCTCAATTCTTATGAATCATATTTTCAAAAACTAGGAGCTAATCTGTCAACAACGGTCAACATGTACAACAGTGCCAATAAGGAATTTGTTAAAATCGACAAGGATATCACTAAAATTACTGGTGAATCAATAGATTCGGAATTACTTCAAATCGATAAACCTTTTGACGAATAGAAATATCTAATTATATATTTGTTGCCATGCCTAAAGTTTGCTATAATTTTCCTATGCAAAGACAATTCACAGTTATCATGTCTCTCTGTTTAGTTTTATTTGGTGGAATATTTGCTTTTACGATAATAAAACTTAATCCAGCACAAGGTTTATTTGCTTTGATTGCTTTTTATCTATCAACAGCTCTTGTCATATTATCCTTTTTTAGTCTGATGTCATTTTTTGCTAGGCGCTTGATAACAAACAATGAATCGCATTTTTCAAACATTAAGATTTCTTTTAGACAGTCATTGATACTAGCCCTTTTTGTAGACTTGACCTTGTTCATTGCGTCAATCAATTTGCTGACCTGGTGGGATATTGTTTTACTGGGATTGTCGCTTGTACTTCTCGAGCTTTATTTTGAGTCTAACAAAGTTAAACCAATAGACAGCAAAAGACAGGCGATATAATGGAAGAAAAAATACAATCAATTTTAGATAGAGTTAAAAAAGAACTTGGAGATACAAGAACGGATACTATTGATGAGCTTCAGTCTAAATACCTAGGACGTAAATCAGAAATAAATGAAATATTGAAATCTCTTGGTTCATTAAGCCTGGAGGAGAAGAAGAAAATTGGAGCTTTAGCAAATAGGGCTCGCCAAGAGATAGAAAAAGAGTTTGACGAAAAGAGATCTTCTCTAAAACCCAAGAGCAAAAGTCAAACAATAGATTTTACCGCTCCTGGTAAGGAATTTGCGGTGGGCCACTTACACCCAGTGACTCAAGCGATGACTGAGATACTGGATATTTGTCGATCTCTTGGTTATGAGATCGTTGACGGACCAGAGGTTGAAAGTGATTGGTATAATTTTGAAGCACTCAATATGCCGCCAGAACATCCAGCTCGGGATATGCAGGATACTTTTTACCTTATTGATGGGAACGTTTTACGGACTCATACTTCTCCGGTCCAGATAAGATATACCGAGAAAAACAAACCACCCATTAAAATAGTTTCACCAGGTAGGTGCTATCGCAACGAAAATGAAGATGCATCACACAGCTGGGCTTTTCATCAGATTGAGGCGTTGGTTATTGATGAAAATATAACATTTGCTGATTTGAAGGGTACTTTAGAAGTCTTGGCCAAGTCATTGCTTGGGCAGGAAACAAAAATTCGTTTTCGGCCGAGCTTTTTTCCCTATACTGAACCTAGTGCGGAGATAGATGCTTCTTGTCCTCACTGTCATGGATCGGGATGTAAATCTTGTGGACATTCGGGTTGGCTAGAGCTTCTTGGTGCGGGAATGGTGCATCCTAAGGTATTAGAAAATATGGGGATTGATCCGAATAAATATTCTGGTTTTGCTTTTGGTTTAGGGCCAGAGAGAATTGCGGCGATAAAATACCAGATACCCGATGTTCGGTATTTCTGGCACCCTGATATTAATTTTTTGGAGCAATTCTAATGAAACTACCCCTAAGTTGGCTAAAAGAATATGTTGATATCAAGCTGTCTGCCAAACAACTGGCTGACCATTTGACGATGCTAGGACAGGAAGTCGAATCCGTAGAAACTTCACATGACTTTGAAAAAGTAGTTGTGGGAGAAGTTCTAAATGTTGGGAAGCATCCAAATGCCGATAAGCTTCATATTACTAAGGTTAATGTTGGACTCAAAGACCCTTTACAAATTGTATGTGGAGCAAATAATCTTTCTGTCGGAATCAAGGTTCCAGTCGTTTTGGTCGGTGGCAAGGTGGCTGGCTTTAACATTGCAAAAGCTAATTTACGTGGAGTAGAATCCTTTGGCATGATTTGTAGTGAGAAGGAGTTGGGCCTAGGTGATGATCACAATGGGATAATGATTCTTGCTCATGATGCTAAGGTTGGTACAGACTTTAAGGAATCTCTTGTTTCTGAGGCATTGATTGATATCAAGATTCAGCCCAACAGACCCGACTGTATGGGTATTTGGGGCTTAGCAAGAGAAGCCGCGGCAGGCCAAACCAAGCTCAATATTCCTGAAATAAAAATAACAGAAACGTTAAAAGAGATGACTTCAGATTTGATCGAGATAGAAATTAATGAGCCAGCTCTCTGCCCACGCTATATGGCGAGAGTTGTCAAGGGTGTAAAGATCGAGCCATCACCAAAATGGCTCCAAGATAGACTTAAATTAGTCGGAGTTCGACCGATAAACAATGTGGTCGATATTTCAAACTATGTCATGTTTGAAACGGGTCAACCGCTACATTTTTTCGACCTTGATAAATTAGCCAAAGGAAAGAAGAAAACGAAGATTATAGTCCGATGCGCACGGGCTAATGAAACAGTCAAAACTCTTGACGGGACAGACCAAAAACTAGATTCGAAAATGCTTTTGATCGCTAATGAAAAGGAAGCTGTAGCGGTAGCGGGAGTAATGGGCGGAGCGAACTCAGAAGTTGACGATAAGACCAAAAATATATTGGTTGAAGCGGCGGTTTTTGATAAGAATAGTATTCGGAAGACCTCTAGATTACTAAATTTAAGGAGCGAGGCGGTATCTAGATTCGAGAAAGGCTTACCACTTACCTTACCTGAAATAGCTATCGATCGAGCCGGTCAGCTTTTAAGCGAATTAGCAAAAGGGAAGTTAGCCAAAGGTAGCGTTGATGTTTTGAATAAATGGATCTGGATTCAACATTTGGGCTTATCAGTCTCCAAAACCAACAAATTTTTAGGGATAAATTTAAAAGGTCAGGAAATTGTAGATTCATTACAATCATTAGGTTTTGTGGCTAAAAAATTTGACATTGCAAGCGAGGCAAAAAAACTTTTAGGAAAGCCTTATTTATATGGAGCAAATTACAGGCAAAATCGAACCGAAGCCTTTGATTGTTCCTATCTGACAGACTATCTCTATTCTTTAATTAACCTCCAGATAGGGCATACGTCTTTAGGCCAGCTCCATCATGGCTGGGGAGTCAAAGAGAGTGAGCTAAAGGCAGGAGATGTTTTATTCTACAAGGGACATATAGACAAATCAATTACGACCGAATATCACAAAAACGACGGTCAAGGCAATCATACAAAGGTTAAGACTGATAAATATCCTGATGGAGTTGGACACAACGGTCTATATATAGGGAACGGTGAAGTAATTCATGCCGCTGCTTATGAGTATAAGAAAGGAAAGTGGCAAGAAAAAGCAAAGACTGATCAAAAGGTAGAGGTTATCCCAGTTGAATACTTTACGAAAAATCCAGAGTACATTGGAGCGAGAAGGTATTGTGATAATCTAGGTGAATTGGTTGCGGTGACTGTCCCTTGGTGGCGCGAAGATGTCAAAAGCGACGCCGATCTATATGAGGAAATTGCCAGGATACATGGTTATGACAAAATACCGACAACCCTGCCCAACATGAGAGATGTTTTGCCAAAAGAAAATCTGAACTATAAATTTGCCAATAATTTGCGTCAGTTATTGTCAAACATCGGCTTAACAGAAATATTCACTTATCCTTTTGTAAGCGGAAAAGCCCTTAATGTCTTAGGTTATGATTCCCAACAGGCACCAAAGGTAGCAAACCCACTCCTAAAAGAACAGGAATATTTACGGACTAGTCTAGCACCATCTATGATACAGGCCCTAAGCGATAATCAATTCGAACGCGATGTTATTCAGTTTTTTGAGATTAGCCAAACCTTTGAAAACGTTCAGAAAAAAAGTTTGCCCAAAGAGAGAAAGTATTTATGTATTGGAATAAAGAACGATCAAGGTGAAAGTGCATGTTTCGGTCTAGCAAAAGGAGTATTTGAGCGAATCTTGCATGAGTACAGGGTAGAAGTGGATCAACTGCCCCATGAATCCTGGAATATCAAAATAATCTCACAGGCTGAAATGGATTATTTTGGATTAAAGAAAAAGATTGCAATCCTAATAATTAATTTAGATATATTTCAAAACTGGATTCCAAATGAAAAGACATTTCAAACAATTAGTAAATATCCACTGGTGAATCGCGACATCTCAGCAGTTTTTGATCAAAAGATTCCGGCCAAAGAAATACTTGATTTGTTCAAAACGGCCAGTCCTCTGATCCATAAGGCAGTCATTCTTGATATCTATGAAGGCAAACCATTTTCTAGTAACGAGAAAAGTGTTACAGTCAGAATAACTTTATTAAGCTTTGAAAAAACCTTAAATGATGCAGAGATTGATAATGTCGTTTCTGTTTGTACAAAAAAAATTAGATTACTTGGAGGGAATATCAGAGATGTCGAGCAGTAGTAAAAAGTTTGATACAATATCAAATCCAGAAAAAGTCTATAAAAAAGTAACGCCAAAAAAAGATGAGCCCTTGTTGTCGATACTTGACCCAACAGTAAAAAAAGCACCAACAAAAGAGAAGAAAAATTGGTTTAGGTGGGGTAAAAAAAACCAGAACAATGAGGCTAGAGCTGAAAAAGTCAAAAAAAACCCCAAAGATAAGCTGATTAAACCCCATCACAAAAAAATTGCAGCATGGTCCGTGATTGTAGCTATCTTGCTTTTTGTCATAGTTTTACTTGGGGGTTCGGCCTATGCTCACCAGTCTATTTATAAGAACAAAGTTTACCCCGGGGTAGTGGTTTGGGGCGAGCCAGTTGGTGGAAAGTCGATGACTCAGGTCCAAGAGTTGGTCACAAAAAAGATTCAGGACTACAAATTAACTTTATCTGGGCCGGACCAAAAATATGTCGCGAACGCAAGTGATCTGGGAGTTATCTTCAATTCAGAGACGATGGCCCTAAGCGCTTATTCAAAAGGCAGGACTGGGTCATTTTGGGATAACTATTGGACTAGGTTAAAGCTTTTGGTTACAAATATTAAATGGCAACCAATCCAGACTGCATTTAGAACGAACGAGTTAGCTATTTCACCAAGCTATCAAATGGACGACAAAAAACTGAATGAATATCTAACAAAAATTGCCACCAATATTCACATTGAAGCCAAAGACTCAGAAGTCAAAATAAATAACGGTAACACTGAGCTGGCGCCAGCCATCTATGGTCGAGATGTTCAGACTGAGATATTGGCAAAGCAAGTCAAAGATAATATTGCTTTATTTAAACCAAGCGAAATAAAAGTTAGCACTACGACTGTAAAACCAGCGATTGTCGACGAGTCTGCAAAAGAAGTTGTCGTCCAAGCCCAGAGCGTAATGTCACGACCGGTTACATTAAACTACCAAGGACAAATATTTACTCCCAACAAAGAAACCGTTGCCTCCTGGATTAATTTTATTAAACCAGCTGGTTCGCAAAACTATACTTTGATAGTAGATCCCGCCAAGATGAAAAATTACTTTTCATTTTTGAGCGGCAAAATTAATGTTTATCCAGTCACGAGAAAGGTACAAGTAGAAAACGGAGCAAAAGAGAATATTTTGCAGGAAGGCAAAGACGGACTCTTGATGGATGAGGCCGCACTTGGTAAATCAATTGCGGAGATCTTGCCTGTCCAACCCTCAGTAACTCTGACCATTCCTATGTATGTAGCAAAATTCAAAACAGAGTTTAACCAAGTACTGGTTGCAAATTGGGACAAATATATCGAAATAACTCTCTCTACTCAAACAATGATCGCTTACCTAAAGGGAGGTCAAGCCGTAGGCAGTTGGAAAGTAACAACTGGTAACCAGTATCATCCAACTCCAACCGGAACTTGGCTAGTGCACGGTAAATCAGCTATAACCAGAATGACTGGCGGAACACCAGGGGTTGACTATTATGATTTGCCAAATGTTCATTGGGTCACTTGGTTTAAAGGTGGTGGATATTCGATACATGAGGCCTATTGGCGCTCTAGTTTTGGTGGGATGGATTACACATGGAACGGCTCACATGGTTGTGTAAATTCACCTATCGGAGTTGCTCAATTTATCTATGATTGGGCTCCAGTTGGTACACCCGTTATAGTACACTATTAACAAAGGAGAATAATATGGATAACATTACACCCCAGGTCCCTGAGAATATTCAAACACCTAGCCCAGAAAATGTTGGCCAGCCAGAACAGAAAACGCAGGCGATGCCAGAAGTCCAAGTCCCAGACATTCAGCAGGAACAAGCACCCGTATCTCAGCCAGACCCTGCTCAGAGCGCTCCCATCATAGCACAACCAATTGTTCCTGCTGGGTCTGTTGTGATTGACCAACCTGTGAATATTAACCCTCAATCCACGCAAGCGATTGCAGATGAAGATGATGCTATTGCAAACAAGGACTTGCCTTGGGTAAAAAAAGCAGAAAAAATTATTGATCAAGACAAGGATAAGCCATATCAAGAAGAAGAAGATAGTGAAAAGTTACAGCAAGAGTACCTGGCCAAAAATTATGGAGTTAAGGTTGACATCGATAGTGCCGACCAGCAGATAAAGTAAAATGTTTATATTGATATTATTAGTTGTTGTTCTTATTATACCTATCGCCGCGGTTACTGGTTTTTTGCTGTACCGCAATAGCAGATATTGGAAGAAACAAGTTGAGCGTTCACTTCAGATGGTTCCATTTATCGTCACTATACCTCGAGAGAGTGGATCAAAGGACGAGCGAGCCAGAGACCGGGATCAAAGAGATATTATGAAGGAAATTGTTTCGGTTGCTGAGACAGCTTATTCAAATTTGATCTCTGCTGGAACTGCCGGGAGTATAACAAAAAAATTCAAAAGAAAAGTATATGGTTCCCCTCATTTTGGTGCTGAAATTGTGGCTAAGGATCATGAGATATTTTTTTATTTAGTCGCACCATATCGATTCAAAGATGTCATGGAAAAAAGTTTCTCGTCTCATTATCCAGACGCAATGATTCAAGAAGTCGAAGAACATAATATTTTTAATCCAAGTTGGCCGATAGGAAATGTAGCCGGTGCGGAGATTAGGGGCAGGCGAGGCCCGATGAATCCAATAAAAACATATATGGAGATGGACACAGAGCCCCTAGAAAATATTACAAATTCATTATCTAGACTTTCGGAAGGTGAAGGAGCTGCCATTCAGATTTTATTTAGGCCCGCCGATAAAGCATTTCGAAAAAGAGCCATGAGAAATGCCAAAGAAATGTATAGCGGAAAGAATAAAAAAAATATAGTTTTTGAGATGGTGGATATGGCGACAAGCAAGCCAAAAGAAGCTACACATCAAGAACAACCAAAGCTGACTCCAGCTGAAGAAGAACGAGTCAAAGCCATAGAGCGAAAGGCAGGAAAACCGGCTTTTGAAACTGTCATAAGGTTAGTCGCCTCTACTAGCTCAAACGAACGATCATGGGCGATTATAAATGATATCGGCTCGACATTTATGCAGTTTGGGAACGAAAACTTAAATAGTTTTAAGATAAAAAGACTTAAAAATCCTGAAGTAATAGTGACTGACTATGTCTTTAGATTCTTCATGAAAAGAATCTTTAATCAAGCTAATCCTTGGTATAAAAAGAAAAATTTTGATTTAGTCTTAAATACAGAAGAGTTAGCTTCAATTTTCCATTTACCAAATTACTTAGTGGATACGCCAGGGATTAGATGGCTACCTAGTAAATTGGCCGCACCCCCTACCTTTGTTTCGCCGACTGGGGTGACTGTCGGTTTTAACACATTTAGAGGCGAGGAAAAGGTTATTAAAATATCTGAGGATGACCGTCGTCGGCATGTCTACATGATTGGTCAGACGGGTACTGGTAAAACCACCACGATGATTAATATGTTTCTATCGGATATCCGTGAGGGTAAGGGAGCCTGTTATATTGATCCCCATGGCCAGGATTTTGCTGAACATATTTTACCGAACATCCCCAAAGAACGGGCCGAGGATGTGATTATTTTTGATGCCAGCGATACGGAGCGACCGTTGGGTTTAAACCTATTTTCTGCCAAGACTCCAGAGCAAAAAGATTTTGTGATCCAGGAATCAATCGCTATGCTTTACCGACTTTACGATCCTGGGCATACAGGTATTATGGGACCTCGTTTTGAGCATTGGTTCAGAAATGCTGCCCTAGCTTTGATGGCCGACCCGGCAGGAGGTACTTTCATTGAAGTACCACGTATATTCACCGATGATAAATTTTTGGCAGACAAATTAAAGTATGTGACTGACCCGGTCGTTAGAAATTTCTTTATCAACGAAATGGGTCAAACGAGCGACTATCACAAAAGTGAAATGCTTGGCTGGTTTGTCGGCAAATTTGGTGCCTTTATGACCAATATGACCATGAGAAATATTATTGGTCAGGTCGACTCGGCAATTAACTTCCGTCAGATTATGGACGAGAAAAAAATACTTTTGATTAACTTAGCCAAGGGCCAGGTTGGTGAGGAAAACATTAAACTTCTCGGCATGATCTGTGTTGCTCAAATATTTATGTCAGCCATGAGTCGAGTCGATACTCCAGAAGAACAACGACAAGATTTTTATCTATACGTTGATGAGTTTCAAAATTTTGCAACCGACACTTTTGAAAAAATTCTCTCTGAGGCCCGTAAATTTAAATTAAATTTGATTGTAGCAAACCAGTTTATTGGCCAGATTGATGAAAAAATACGTGATGCAGTTTTTGGGAATGTCGGTAGCCTTATATCCTTTAGAATCGGCAACGATGATGCAGAATACTTGGCCAAGCAATTTGCACCAGTCTTTAATCAACAGGATCTGATTAATGTTGAAAACTATCACAGCATGGCAAAAATTCTAGTTGATGGTAAACCTACGAGACCTTTTAGCATGCAAGGATTTAACTATCCACCCGGAGAAAGCAAAGAAAATGGCGATGCGATTAGACAACTAGCGAGACTTAAATATGGACGTGCTCGAGATGTGGTCGATGCAGAAATACAGGAAAGATTGTCAATAAACAATGTCGCAGTAGTTGATTCCACCTCCCCGCCGCAAGAGCCTCGCCGCTAAGCACAAATAAGCTTGCAATCGTATTCAAATGGGGCTACAATTAATTAGGTATTATATTGTAAGTATTATTGTTTTTCAGTTGAATAGGAGGGAAGGCGTAAAAAATTTAATGTTACGTTTAATAGTTCCTTCTTGATAAAAAATTATGGTAGATAAAGATAAAAAAAATACATATGACGCGTCATCGATACAGGTTTTAGAAGGACTCCAAGCAGTTCGTAAAAGACCGGGTATGTATATTGGTGGTACGGGTTTATCGGGGCTACATCATCTCATCTGGGAAGTTGTCGACAACGCCATCGATGAGGCGATGGCTGGCTATTGCGATAATATTATAGTGACTATGCATGCTGATGGCAGTGTCTCAGTCTCCGATAATGGACGAGGCATACCGGTCGACAGACACAAGCAAACCGGCAAAAGCGCCCTTGAAACGGTTATGACGATACTTCATGCTGGTGGTAAATTTGGTGGCTCCGGATATAAAGTTTCAGGTGGCCTTCATGGTGTCGGCGTCTCTGTTGTAAATGCCCTCTCATCGTATGTTAAAGCAGAGGTAAGACAAAACGGTAAAATTTGGGTCCAGGAATATAAAAATGGTGGTCATCCTGCAGGAGCTTTAAAGGCTGTCGGGACAACAACTGAAACTGGAACGACAATTACCTTTGTCCCAGATCCAGAAATTTTCGAGACTGTTGAATTTAGCTACGCTTCGGTTTTGGATCGACTACGTCAACAATCTTACCTGACAAAAGGGGTAAAGGTTAAGCTTATAGAAGAAAAAAGCAACCGAGTCTATGCCTTTTATTTTGAGGGAGGTATCAAATCATATGTTGACCACCTCAATCATAGCAAACAGAAAATAAATGAGCCTATCTTTTATGTAGAAAAGAGTGACGGCACTATTAATGTCGAGATCGCAATCCAATATACAGATGGTTATAGCGATAATGTTCAAACTTTTGCTAATAATATTCATACACCAGAGGGCGGTACTCATTTGACAGGTTTCAGATTGGCACTGACTAGGGCATTGAATGATTATGCTCGCAAATATACATTGATCAAAGATAATGATGGTAATCTGACAGGTGACGATGTCCGGGAAGGCCTAACAGCTGTTATATCTGTTAAATTGCCTTCTCCGCAATTTGAGGGTCAGACCAAAGCCAAGCTTGGCAACCCGGAAATGACAAATGTTGTTTCCAGTGTTTTGAGTGAGTACTTTAGCTATTATCTAGAAGAGAACCCCAATGAAGCCAAAAAAATTGTTGGCAAATGTTCTCTCTCTGCCCGAGCTAGGTTAGCCGCTCGAGCCGCTCGTGAGACAGTTATTCGAAAGGGAGCCTTAGAGGGAATGACATTACCAGGAAAATTATCTGATTGTTCGAGCAAGAACCCAGAAATTAGTGAATTATATATTGTAGAGGGTGACTCTGCTGGAGGCTCTGCCAAACAGGGTCGTGATCGGACCTTTCAAGCCATCTTGCCACTAAAGGGGAAGATTCTAAATGTCGAGAGAGCTCGGATGGATCGGATGCTCTCGAGTGACGAGATCAAGGCTTTGATTATTGCTCTTGGAACTGGAATCGGTGAACAATATGACCTGACAAGACTTCGTTATCATCGCATTATTATTATGACAGATGCTGATGTCGATGGCGCACATATTAGGACCTTACTTTTGACCTTCTTTTACCGTCAATTCCCGGATTTGATCAATAATGGCTATATATACATTGCTCAGCCACCTTTATACAAAATTCAAAAGGGTCGAGAAAAACTATATGCCTATTCTGATGCCGAAAAAGATGAAATAGTATCAGACCTAGGTCAAAAACAGGAAGCGCGGAGCAAAAAACAAACAGATGAGCTTGCATTTGAGGTTAAAGAAATCGGTGCCGAGGCGGACGATAATAATGAAGAAGTTTTTGAAGAAGACCAATCCGAGGACGCAGAATCGACTGAGGATTCCCCGACCAAAGTATCTGGGATGACGATACAGCGCTACAAGGGCTTGGGTGAGATGAATCCAGAACAGCTTTGGGAGACAACGATGGATCCCGAGAATCGAATTCTTCTTAAGGTAAATTTAGATGATACAGAGAAAGCAGACGAAATATTTAGTGTTTTGATGGGAGAAGATGTTGAGCCACGCAAACGGTTTATTCAAACCCATGCAGTAAATGTGAAGAATTTGGATATATAAGAGAGTAGAAAGTAATAAAGTTATAAAGTTATAAAGAAAAATGGCAAAAGCAAAACCAGAAAAAAATGAAATAACCCCCGGGCAAGAGATCGGCTATATCAAGGACCGAGACATCAATGAGGAGATGCAAGAAAGTTATCTTGACTATGCGATGAGTGTCATTGTTGCTCGTGCTCTACCTGATGTCAGAGATGGGCTAAAGCCAGTTCATCGAAAGATTCTCTATGCTATGAACGCTCTTGGGATTCGGGCGGGTGCCAAACATCGAAAATCAGCCCTCATTGTCGGTGAAGTAATGGGTAAATATCACCCTCATGGAGATCTGGCTATCTATAATACAATGGTAAGAATGGCCCAGTTTTGGTCAATGCGATATCCACAAGTTGATGGTCAAGGTAACTTTGGTTCGATGGATGGGGATAGTCCAGCAGCGATGCGTTATACCGAAGCTAGGATAACCAAATTTGCCGAAGAAATGCTCTCAGATATTGACAAAGACACGGTTGATTTTGTTCCAAACTATGATGGTTCACAGAAAGAGCCGGCAATATTGCCGACCAAATTGCCAAACTTATTACTAAATGGCCAAGTCGGTATTGCCGTTGGTATGGCGACAAATATCCCGCCACACAATCTGAATGAACTTGTCGATGGCGTTATTTCATTGATTGATAATCCAGACGCGACGGTTGAAGATTTGATGGAGCACGTCAAAGGACCTGATTTTCCAACGGGTGCTACTATTTATGACAGGAATGAAATCAAGCAAGCCTATGCTACAGGCAAGGGTAAGATTATTATGCGAGCCGTGGCCGGGATAGAGGAAACCAAAAAAGGAGATCAGCAAATTATTATTTCCGAGCTTCCCTATCAAGTCAACAAAGCCGACCTTATATCCAAAATAGCGGACCTAGTCAAAGAAAAAAAGATTATCGGAGTCTCAGATATCAGAGACGAGTCAGATCGCAAGATGTCTGTCCGAATTGTTTTGGATCTGAAAAAAGACGCTTATTCTAGTAAAATATTAAACCAATTATACAAAATGACGGTCATGCAAAGTTCATTCGGTGTAAATATGGTAGCCTTAGTCAACGGGATTCAACCACGTGTTTTGACCCTCAAGACTATCCTCGAGGAATTTATAAAGCACCGAAAGGTTGTCATCACCAGAAGGCTTCAATTTGAACTAAAAAAGGCCAAAGACAGAGCCCACATCCTAGAGGGTCTCATCAAAGCTCTAGAAAATATTGATGAAGTTATTGCTACGATTAAAAAAAGCTCTTCACAGGAAGATGCCAAAAATAATCTAATCAAAAAGTTTGCTTTAACGGAAATTCAGTCTCTTGCAATCCTGGCGATGCAGCTAAGAACCTTAGCCGGACTTGAACGAAAGAAGATCGAAGATGAATATGCAGAATTGCAAAAATTAATCGCTCGCCTAGAAGATCTTTTGTCACATGAAGATAAAATATATTCTTTGATCAAAGATGAACTTCTCGAGGTAAAAAATAAATTTGGAGATGAGAGAAGAACCAAAATCGTTGCCCATGGTCTTGGTAAATTTGACGAAGAGGATTTGATTCCAAACGAAAGCGTGATTGTGACTCTGACAAACGGTGGTTATATCAAGCGTATTCTTTGCTCGACATATCGAGCTCAAGGACGTGGTGGAAAAGGAGTCTCCGGGACCTCTCTCAAGGAAGAAGATGTCGTCAAGCAATTGATTCCAACCAACAACCATGACAACCTACTTTTATTTACAAACAAAGGTCGTGTCTTTGCGGTTAAGGTTTGGGAAATACCTATGGCATCACGAATCGCCAAAGGAACACCGGTCGTTAATCTGATCCAGCTTGCTCCAGAAGAAAAGATAATGACTCTAGTTAACCTTGAGAAATTCGACGCTGATCGATTCTTGATTATGTGTACCAAGGGGGGGACGATCAAGAAAACTCCAATTTCCGCTTTTGCTAACATTAGAAAAACTGGCATCATTGCGATCGGTCTAGATAAAACAGATGAACTTAAATGGGTCAAAGAAACCAGTGGTAAAGATGAAATTATTATGGCGACGGCTCATAGTCTCGCTATCCGATTTAAAGAAGAAAATGTTCGTCCGATGGGCAGAAGTGCTCGCGGAGTTAGGGCGATGAGGCTCAAAAAAGGTGATGAAGTTGTTGGCATGGACGTGATTATACCAGACGGTGAGCTGCTAGTTATTATGGCCAACGGCTATGGCAAAAGAACCAACCTAAATCAATTCACTCTACACCATCGTGGTGGTGTCGGGATCAAGATAGGTGTTGTGACGGCCAAAACCGGAAAAACAGTTGATGTGCGGGTCATCTCTGCTTCTACTGATGATGCGGTCATAGTCTCCTCTCAGGGACAAGTAATCCGTGTACCGCTAACAACAATCTCCAAGATTGGGCGAGCAACCCAGGGCGTAAGAATTATGCGAATGGCAGAGAAAGATACTGTTGCGTCAGTCGCTTGTATCAATGAAGCCTTGATAGAGGAATGTGAGCTACCAGAAGAAAAGGAACTCCCGACAAAAAAATAAGTCATTAGTTTGCACAAGGATGGACCTTGTGCAAGAGGCTAGGCCTAAGGCCATTAAACTACTTTACGGGATGTGGTATAATGTATTCGAAGAGAAGAAATTCTCTCTAAAAAACTGACAAAAGCTTCATATAAATATCATAAAATAATATCTAATTCGGAACGAGAACCGTTGTTCCAATAATTAAGGCACTCTGCAAATCAGTAAAATCAGATTCCATTAATCAACGTCGTCTTTAGGGCGTTGCTTGATGACTCAAAAAAAGACAAAAATGCGTTAGATGCAGTCTCACATACTGCAGGTTTCTGCACCTCAAAAGACTATCTCTAGAGTAAATATTGAGTAAATATCTCAGAAAATTCACAGCTATAATATGTAAAATAAATAGGCGTTTTATCAAATAAAAAAGAAAGGAGGTGGACCATGTTACGTAAATTACGTTATGTTCCCAAAGAGCATCTCATTCAAAAGTTCTCAGACCTGACGGGCATGAGCTACGATGCAGCCGAGAGGTTAGCAGAACGAGAAGGTATCGAAGTTGTCTCGGACTATGTTGAAGCATATCTATCCATGCCAACACGACAGTTTCACAACCAGCGTTCGTACGCGAGGAAATATTAATCCAAGAGAAATCACAAATAGGAGGAGGTGAGATGTATATGGAGGCAGTACACAAAAAGCCGCGCAAGGCGGGGGTAAGATCGACGGCATATGATATCAACTATCAGACAAGAGCGATCAGTCGTAGAAACCTTGACATGAAAAGGTGGATACAAGATTTTTACGAAAACGATCGAAATATTGCCAGGAGGTAAAGCCAAAGAATAAAGGAGGTGATTACAATGGAGTGGCAAGAAGAAACAATTCAGCATTTACGCAATCACGTCGGTCCAATGTTACCGGCTAAAGGCATGGATATTATCGAGGCCTGCAACAAAATGGAAGATGTGCCAGAACAAGATCGCGGAGTCATCACGACGAGGCTAATCTCAGAAAAAGATTACGAAAAGCTAGATGATGTATTAGCAGACATCAATATAGAGGAATAACAGGAGTCATCAACAAAAATGAAAGGAATAAGATAGTGTGATCAATAATATAGGGAATATGAGCAGTAACAAAGATTACTGGTCATATTCCTTCGATTATTAACAAAACCCTATTGACAAGGGAATAATCAGTAATAAAATAGAACATGAGCTATTCATAAAATTAATGAATAGCTCAATAGAGAAAAACAAACATCAAATTAGGTACCCTCTGGGGTAAAGACATAGAACCTACTCATACACTTTTTGGAGGAATTCAAGGGGTGCGGAAATGTGGGTAAAAATTAGGAAGTTTGAGAAGAAAATAGGAATGCCTCTGACTTATGGCAAGGGTGAAGATTGTTTTGTGGCTTCACAAATCCCAAGCTATGAGAAATCGTCCATTTGTCCCGACTGAAACGCCGGGGAACTGACGGCAGGTAAAATAGTGAAACCGACCTGGATTTTTCAAATTTTTTGTGTATGCAAAAAGTTCGAAGGGTTTAGGTCGTTTTTAATAATAAATTTATGATAATCAGTAAAAGTGAGGGACTGAAAGGGGTTTTGATGGAGATTCTAATGAGATTTAAAAAGCAATTTACAGTGGTAGCGATTTTTGCACTAATGCTACAATCCTTGTTTATGTGGGCGCCATCAGCAAGGGCAGCGGATACGAATTTTCATCCTCCGTCAGCGGTTGTGAGTAATACTGGGTGGGCCAACCCTGAGAGAGTCTATAGCTCAGACAATAATCGTGCGACCGCTGATATTACCACTGATATTGTTGAATATGGTACATTTAACCTCGGTGTTCCTGGCGGAGCAACGATTAATGGTATCGAAGTTAGATTAGAGGGTTTTAATAATTTTGGTAGACAGGCTGAAATATCGCTAACCGGGAATGTTGGTGCAACTTGGACTCAAACAAAAATAACTAGTACTCCTTTGTCTTGGACCAGCTCAGATGGCACTGCATTATATGGAACAGCCACTGATAAGTGGGGAAGAGTATCATGGAATTATGATGAATTTTCAAATGCCAATTTCAGGTTAAGGTTAGATGCTACTACAAGCTTAGGAGACTTAAAAGTAGATTCCTTGGCTGCAAAGGTGTATTACACACCAAACACTCCACCAACCACTCCAACACTTCTAAGCCCAACCGACGCATCATTATTTAGCGATAATACACCATTACTAGGATGGAACTCCGCCACAGACGCTGAAGGCAATAGCCTGAACTATGGTTTTGAAATAGGTTCTTCTTATGATTTTTCATCTATTGTTTTAACCGGCGGAACGGCTGGGACGGCATTCCAGGTTGCTGACGCCAATGCACTAGCTGATGGAACATACTATTGGCGAGTCAGGGCAAATGATGGATTTGCAAGCGGTGCTTGGTCAACAGGTAGATCATTTACGGTTGATGCTACAGCGCCTGCTGTGCCAACACTTATCGCCCCATCTGATAATGCAATCATAAACCCAAACACAAGCGGGACCTCACTTTCATGGAGCACAGTAACTGATCTACACGATCCAATTCAGTACAGACTAGAACTATCCTCTGATGGCGGAACCAATTGGATACTTCAAGCAAGCGGTGACATCACAACATTATCATTAGTCGGAGCAGGTGATTCAACATTTATGTGGAGAGTCCTTGCATGTGATGCTATTGCCGTAAATCCTAACTGTTCCGCTCCATCAGCGGGCAGAATTTTAACATTAGACAGCACAGCACCTTTAGGTGTAGGTGTACCAGTCGCAAAAAATAATTCAGGCGATGTTTTGACTTCACCCATGAACAACAAGAATGTGAATTGGGAATGGACACGTCCAGACTCAACTGTCGCAGGTTTCAGCCACTATGAATGGGAATTATACAAAGATGGAGTCTTAAATAAAACAAATGATACTATTAACACACAGGTATCGAAGGTTCTTTCCGAGGGAACATATCGGTTCCAGGTAAGAGCATGGGACAAGGCAGGTAATGTAACTCCATATTCTGTTTCTGACAATCTAGTATATGATAAAACACCGCCAGACGTACCCGCTATGATAAGTCCCACAGACGGTTCATATCTCAAAAACAATGATCCTGTCTTTGATTGGTCTCTTACCCCAAATGCTTATAGGTATCAATTGCAGGTCTGCGGAATGGACCCAGGAGATTATGGCCTTAATAGCACTTGCTCGGATGAAGTAATTAGGCAAAATGGACTTTCTGTAGACATATACACGTTAAAATCTTCTCAAAACCTAGCGGATGGAGAATATTGGTGGAGGGTTCGTGCACGAGATGAGGCCGGGAACTTTAGTTTATGGTCTGGATCAAACCAGCTAACCATTGATACTATCTCGCCAATAGGTACCGTAGACTACTCAACATTAGCAAAGACTAACACCGAGGTTACTGCGATATTGATTCCTGATGAGCCGGTTATAATAACTAACATAGGTGGTCCTAGCCATATGTTTAATGATAATGGTAGTTTTACCTTTACATTCAAAGACTACGCTGGCAATCCTGGGAGCGCAATCGCGACTGTTGGAAATATTAATAAAATTGCGCCGATTATTACTGTAAATGGTGTGATACCCCCAATTCTTGTAGGGGGAACCTACACAGAGCTTGGAGCAACAGTAACAGATGATTTAGATGGCAGTTTTGCGGCGACACCGACAGGATCAGTGAATACAAACATAGCAGGTTCTTATTCTATTACTTATAATGCCATAGACTCGGCTGGGAATAATGCAACACCAGTCACGAGAATGGTGGAAGTATTAGCAGCTTCGATTGGAAGGATCCCAGCTCAGCCTCTCCAGGTAACAACTGCTACAACGACTGCAACATTAGCACCAACAACGACGGAAACCACACCTCCCGCAGTTCAAGGGGCGGAAACAAGCACAGATGACAAGAAAGTCAAAGGGGACGTGTCTGTTGATGTTGACAAGAAAGATGATGCACAGACGGCTGGTAGCAGTTGGTGGAATTGGTGGTATCTACTAGTGATTCTAGTAATCTTGGGCGCTGGATATTGGTTCATTTTCGGAGCCAAACGAGGCAAAAAAAATCTCTAAATGACTAACGATATGATAAAAAACCGCTCTAAGCCGAGCGGTTTTTTTATTTAACCAAATAATTTAGAATTTCTTTCTCCCCATTCCTGATACTATTTCTTTCAGTCTGCTGTTTACAATTTTTCCTCTAGTGATGGTATCTTCGCCGAAACGGTTGTTGATTTCATCGCAGACTTTTAGGACTTTTTCATTATCGATATCGCTTGTTAGGAAACTAAGCGGGACATTTTTGTTCAGCTGGACCGAGCCTGTGAACACACCAATTGCTCGGACCGGTTGTCTGATCTGGATTTGATCAAATATTTTCATCGTGTAGTTATAAAAGTCCAAACCATCACAACACCAGTATCCAATTCGCATTGATTTACCATAACCAGAGAAATCTTTAAATCGGAGCCATAGGCCGACTTCTTTAGCCCAGTAGCCATCATCTCTGAGCTTTTTGGCCACTTTTTCAAATAAGAATAATATTTGAGTTCTCATCTCTTTTTTGTCCAAGACATCCTTATTTAGAGTCCTAGAGCAGCTAAAAGATTTGGCGGCCTTTTGTTCACGCCAAGGCGTGACAGGGGAGCTGTCTAGACCGCTTGCCATCTGTTTGAGCTTCCAGGCGCAAATCACCCCAAACTCTCTTTTTAGTAAATTTATCGGATAATCTCGGAGTTTTTTGGTGTTGTGAACTCCTAATACATTTAGACGTTTTGATATCGCCCTGCCGATACCACAATAATCTTCTAGGGGAAGATTTAGCAGAACCTCATCTTTGTTTGCTTCGTCGATAATGATCAGGCCATCTGGTTTTTCCAGATTACTGCCTGTTTTGGCGAGAAATTTATTTGGACCGATGCCGACAGAGCAGGATATCCATGTCCCAATTTCAGCCCTAATTCTTTTTTTTATCTTTCTGGCAATCATCTCCACGCCACCATACATTTGAGCGGTATTGGTCACGTCCAAAAAAGCTTCATCGATAGAGAATATCTCAACTTTATCAGTATAACTTTCAAAGATATTGATGAACCTTCTTGTGACGTCAGCATATTTTCTGGGTTCACCATGGACCACAACGAGGCCAGGACAAATCCGTATTGCTTCACTCAAATCGCTAGCTGTTTTGATGCCCAGCCTTTTGGCCTCGATAGAGGAGGCGACGATGATCGTCCGTTTGGCCTTACTACCAAGGACGGCTACCGGTCGACCGCGAAGCTGTGAGTTAGCCTGCTGTTCGACTGTAGCAAAGTAGGAATTCATATCGATGTGGAGAATAATTCTATTCATAAAAACCTTGACCTGTATAAATAAATGTGGTATTATATCAATCACGTGTAAAATCGACCTAAGGAGTCGTCATGCGCGAGTTCATTTTCTCCGCCATTTTCGCCCTCGTTTGTGGGGGCTATCTGGCAACTGTCATCTACCGCTTTTACCGCTGGTTCAGCCTTAAGAACTGGGCCCAAGCGGTTGTCCTGGCGGCTTCTGTCGCCATCATCACCCACGTCTTCTATAGCCTCTTTGGCTATGCCTGGCGGAACGTGGACGCCTATCTGCCGGAGTATGGGCGCGATGCTCACCTCTCGGCGCTCATCCTCTACTGCGCTTTCTTTCTCTTGACCATGACTCTCACCTGGTGTCTCCAGGCGTCTGTTCGGAAGCAGAGGGAGTCACGTCACTCGGGCCTGAGTCGGGGTTAACCCCGACTCAGGCCCTTTTCTATTTAAAATACTATTCTACCCATAGCTCCTCTATCGACCAAATCAACTTCTCATTATTATATTTAAGTTTGAGGCAATTTCCCTTGTCAGTTTCGACTGCGAAATGGTAATTGATTGATTTGCCTTCTCTTTCTTGGGAAACTAGATTTATTTTTTCAATCCGAATGTTGCGATCATGCCACTTGATCAACCGTGGGATGATCTGCCCGCCTTCAAAATCGGCCCTAACCTTGATTTTCTCTCCAACCTCTTGATACATAATTCAATTGTAGAGAGTTTGGATAATTATATAAGTAGACAACATTATTTTTCTGGTAAAACTATCTTAACAGTATTCAATTGTAAAAAGATTGATGAGTATTATAATTAAGACATTAGCGAAAATAAATAAATGAGAGGGCATGATGGCAGAAGAAAAAGAAAAGGTTGAGGAAAAAGACGAAGTAAAATCCGAGGAACCCAAGGCAGTTGAAACTCCAGCCCCAACAGGGACAGCCAAAAAATCTAGTACGGGCAAAAAACTATTAATTGGTTGTGGGATTGGCTGTGGCACTTTATTAATAATGGTGATTATTGTGACGATTCTGATTGTGGCCTTTGCTGGTTCACAAGTAAAACTGAAAGATTATGTTAGTCAGAGCACGGAAATGTATAACGGTTCTCAGAAAATGCTAGAGTCTGCCTCGACGGAAAATATTGTCGAAACGAAAAACAACTTTGTTAAGATTCAGACAAACTCAGAACAAAACCTAAAAGAATTAAACGAGACAAAAGTCCCAGATCAAGCAAAGCAACTCAAGGCAGATATGATTGAATATTTCACGATCACCAAGAAGATGGCAGGAGGATTTGTTGCCGTTTATGATTTACTAGATAAGGTTGACCGGGTTGCGAAAAGTTTCCAAGGCGTAACGATAGACAACTCGTCATTCGAAGCCCAAGCGAATTCATTGCGTTCTCTCAAAAAGACGCTAGATCCGATTGTAATCGAGGTTGACTCGATGACAGTTCCCCAGGAGGTCGCGACGAATCATAGCACACTAAAGATGTATTATCGAAACTTTTCAACGGCACTAGACAAGGCAATCCTTGGCTCTGATACCAAAAATTCGGCAGTTGTTGTGGCCGCTAAGGCTGATATGACGACCGCACTAGACGGACTGGGGAATGCCTTTAACCTTGATAATCTCTACAAGGCTGAGACTGCCAGGGCGACGACTTTAGAGAAAAGCATCCAAGACCAAATCAACAATCTAAATAAATAGATCTTATTCAGGATGATAGATAACAGAGATAAATTTTCTAATCTTTAAATTAAATATTGAAAAAATACCTATCATAAGGTATAATTCACTCTCAGAAAAATAACTACTACAAGCTGGGTAAAATGAAGAAATGGTTGAGAGGTTTGCTGATTGTAATTGCCTTGGTCGGGTTCGGCCAAGTAGCTTTTGCAATTGAAGCCCCCGATCAACCAAAGTCATTAATCCCCACCTTCGAAGAGCTAAAGATTCAAACGCCGGTAAAGAATATTGAGAAAACCGTAGTTTCCTCGCCTAAGGAAGTCGGGCAACAAGCTACAAAAAAGATTGAAAAGGTCAAAGTCGAAATCCAAAAATCCTTAGAAGGTAGCTGTAAGCTATGGTGGCAGTTTGCACTGATATCGGCGGTGTTTTTATCAGTCTTTGCTGTATTTGCAAAAACAAGACCAGAATATTTTCCTGGTAATTGGAGATTTGGTGTCTATCTTGTCCCTTTAGTTGTCGGTTATGGAACCTGGATTTTACATGACTATTACCACTTTCACGTAAAAAAATATGAGCTTTCATTTCTTTGTTTTAATTATTGGATGATAGCTGGCTTTTTATTTTTTTATTTTTTGATGATATATTTATTGGTATTTGGTTTCAAGGATTCGAAGGCTCAAAAAAGAAACACAAAAAACAATAATGATAAAACCAGGAAAACTCCACAAAATAAGACAAAAAAGAAGCTCAAAAAACCAGCCAAAACGTTTGACAAAGATGATGCGGTGTAATATATTATTCATACTTCTTTGGGAACAAGGGAGCTAGAAACAAAATCCTCAGTCGCCAAACACAGCGACAAAACAAAAGCAAAGTAAAAACTAATATAGAGTAAGATTTAGGAAGTGATTGCTTCGACTCATGGGTGCGCAAACCGTCTACGGAATCGGTTGATCACCAGTGCCTATGGGAAATAGCAAATGGTGAAACCGGTCACGTTTCCTCGAAGTTTGTTTTGATTGAAATCGACTTGGAGGGAGGGTGATCGGTTTTAAATTTGCTCTATTTGTGTGTAAATATCACATATCACTCTCAATAAAATATAACAGTTCTAATCAATTAATTGCTGAAATCGGAGGGGGAAGGGAATCAAATGTTAAGAAAATTATTTAAAAAAATATCAGTAGTCACTATCAGTTTGCTGGTATTACAGCTAATGTCCTTTGGGCTAGGCGTTGGCACAAAAGGTGCGCTGGCTGAAGAAATTGTAGACAACACAAAACCTAGCTTAGTATCCGTAACCGCAGTATTGGGCGGAACATCCCAAACTAAAAGTGTAGGAGAAGATTTAATAGCAGTCGTGGGCCAATCAGTAGGAGATATAACTGCCACATTGAGTGAGGATGCCACTTTAGTAACTGGACCGACAGGAGCAATCACAATATCGGGTGGAACAATTCCTGCCAATACTCCTTACGGGACATTTACTGTTGAAGGAAGCTTAATAGCGATTACTCCGAATTCAGGAAATAATGTTTTGGGACAAGCCGGAACATTTACTTTTTCTGTAGCTGCGGGAACCATCCAAGATGAATCAGACAATACAAACGATTTGACTACCTTTACAATGAAGGTAACACAGCCAGTAACATCGATTGGTTCAATCACTGGCATCTCTCAAGTTGGACAAACATTAACGGCGGGTGCATTGGTGCCTCTAGGAGCAACTGTTTCTTATCAGTGGCAAATTTCTGATGCAGCTGATGGCACCTATAATAACATCGCTGGAGCAACAACAAATACCTATGTCCTAATTGGTGTAGACGCAAATCAGTATATACGGGTGACTGCGACCGGAGTGGGCGATTATTCAGGTAAGGCCAGCAGCGATCCAACTTCAAAGATAGAAGCGGTTACGGTAAATATAGCAACAATAAATGGGATTAATGTGCCAGTAGCCGGAGGGATTCCTGGATCAACTATTATCGAAAATGAACAATACACAGGTGTAGTTACATGGGTTCCACCAAATAATCCATTTACTGCCTCAACTGTATTTACGGCGACAATTACGCTTACACCAAAAACAGGATATACCTTAACAGGTGTTACTGAAAATTACTTTACAGTTGCAGGAGCTACAGCAACCAACTCTATTGATTCAGGTGTTATCACTGCTGTATTCACAAAAACAGAAGCCCTAGCAATGGTTCAAAACTTTACAGTAACCATTGATGGTTCTGGAAATGCATACTTGTCATGGGTTAATCCTCCAGCAGGAACATTCTCAGGAATTAGAATTTTGCGTGATGGCGCTCCTCTCGTATCGCTAGACCCAAGCGCGACTTCATTTGTTGATCTGACTGCTGAAAAAGGTAAAACATATTTTTATCAAATTGCCTTATTTGATTCTGCCTCGAACGAATCTATCACAACACCTTTCTATGTTTTGGTGCCAGTTCCGGCCAGCAACCTAATTGCCTCCGCTGGCATTTCAGATAGCGGAGAAATCACATCTGCCGCCGCATCAGATTCAAAAGATGTCAAAGGTGAAGATAAAATAGATCTTGGCAAAACAACAGATAACAAGAAGCAAGAAGACGAAAATCTACCTTGGTGGGGAATAATCCTATTAATTGTATTGGTCTTAGTAGGGGCATATTTACTATTCACCCAGAGACCAAAGAATGAACCGCCACGACCAGAGCCAGTTACGACTAAGCCAAACAGCACTCCAAAAAAGACAATCAAAAAATAGCTCAATAGAAGTTAAAACAAAAATAGCAAATAGGAGGCATGTTACAGTGCCTCTATTTGTCTACTTGCCGAAACCTTAGCAATTTGGTATCTTATCGATAGGAGAACAAATGGAAAAAGAAACAATAAAGAAAGCCAAAGACGACACAGAGCTAGCAGATGAGGGCGCGGAGCTTTGCCCCAAATGTGGGAGTCAGCTTATCTGGGAAGATGGCAAAAAAATCTGTCCCGACTGTGATGTGGAGATAGATTTCTTTGGGGATGATAATGATTGAGTTTTTTAAAAGATTTAATGTAGATTATTTCTTTGCCGTTCCGGCTCAATCTAAAGTTATTTATTTTTGGTTAGGATTGTATTTACTAATTTTGTCGTCCAGTCTGGTTGCTCTTTTTGTCTTGCGTCGTAAGGGCAAAAAGAATAAACCTTACAAAGCTTTTGCAAAGAAGATAATGTGGACCGAAGTGCCGATTTCTATATTGGGTTTGTTTTTTGTTTTTTTACGTTATGAGCTATTGCAGGTTTGGTCATGGCGTTTCTGGCAGTATCTAACATTTCTAGGATTGGTAACTGCTACAGTCTGGCTTATATTCAAGTGGAAAAAACTTCAAAAAGAACTAGTATATTACCAATCACAAAAACGCAAAGAAAAGTGGCTAAAGAAAAAAAAGTGATCAAAAGCAAATCCTAATAGCCAGCAGTATAG
>JBAXEY010000009.1:0-28758 GCA_037140175.1 bacterium
AAGATACTTTAAGAAAACAACAGAAGTTGTTACCGATGTACTCGACCGGAATATATTATTGACTGCTCAGAAATATTTTGTTATCATTATTGATGTAAAAAATTATTCCGAAGACAGTAGCGGGCCTACGCCATAAATAGCTACCGAGGAGCAATAAAGTTGCTTTTAAAATCTTCGGCAAAGTCCGAATTTTTTTGTAGAGTAAAATATATTTGACGTAAACAGAGGAGAGCAATGGCGATATCAAAAGATAAAAAAATTATACTAATATCAGATCTAGCAGAAAAACTTAGAAAATCTAAATCGGTAGTTTTCACGGATTATCGCGGCCTAAATGTAGAGGACATTGACACGATAAGAAATGATCTAAGAGAATATGGTGTAGATTATAAGATTATAAAAAACACTTTATTTAAGATAGCAATCAAAGAAGCAGGTCTTACAATCAACACCGATGAGTTTGAGGGCCATCCAATCGCTGCCGCATTTAGTTATGATGATGAGGTTGCCCCGGCAAAAGTTACCTATCAATTTAGTAAAAAAAATGAAAATCTTGAAATTTTGGGTGGAATTCTAGAAGGGAAAGAAATAAATCCATTTTCAGTTAAATCATTAGCGATGCTGCCAAGTAGAGAGGAGCTTTATGCAAGAGTTGTTGGCTCAATTGCTGCTCCAATGTCTGGGTTGGTAAATGTAATGTCTGGGAATCTAAGGGGTTTGATAAATGTTTTAAGCGCGTATAAGGAACAGAGGATTAATTAATAATTATTGTCCGCTAAATTGTAGAGCGGATTGGCTATTTAGCCAAGAAGGAGAGATATGCCTGACGAAGAAAAAAAAGAAGTAGAAGAAGTGGTTGAGGAAGCAGCCGAAGCGATTGAAGATGCTAAGGAAGAAATAGCGGTAGCTGAGGAAGCAGTCGAGAAGGCAGAGAAGGTCGTTGAAGAAATAAAAAAAGATGAAAAGCCTGAACCCTCAGGAAAGTTCAAGGATCTAATTAAACAAATTGAGGAGCTTAGCGTAATTGAGCTTTCTGAATTAGTAAAAGAGCTCGAGGTAAGATTTGGAGTTAGTGCATCGGCTCCTGTGGCCGCAGCAGGATCTGTACCAGCCGCTGGAGGTTCTGTTCCAGAAGAAGAAGAAAAAAGTGCTTACAATATTGTTTTGACTTCTGCTGGTAGCAATAAAATTGGTGTTATCAAGGCAATTCGTGAAGTGTTACCTGATTTAGGCCTAAAGGAAGCAAAAGATATGGCCGAAGGTGCACCGATTGCAGTAAAGGAAAATGTCAAAAAGGAAGAAGCTGAAGCGGCCAAGGAAAAACTAGTAGCCGCCGGAGCAACTGTTGAGCTTCAGTAATTGATAATCGCTAATTGTAACTATAAATGGAGCCTTTCTAGGGCTCCATTTTATTTAGTTTATTCGTCTTCAATATATCCATATTTAATACTATAATATCTAATCAATGAGTAAATTCACTTTCCAATTAAACAAAACTGACCAGGGAGCCAGACTCGGCAAGATATCAACGCCTCATGGAGTGATTGATACGCCCGTATTTATGCCCGTTGGAACTTCTGCAACAGTAAAAACAGCGACGCCAGAAGAAATAGATGATCTTGGTGCACGAATAATTTTGGCTAATAACTATCACCTCTATCTAAGGCCAGGTACTGAAGTTATCAAGAATGCTGGAGGAATCCACAATTTTATGAATTGGCACGGACCAATTTTAACTGATTCTGGAGGCTACCAAGTATTTTCTCTTGGCGTTGGTAATAAGAATAAAAACAATCTCGTAAAAATAATGGATGCCGGCGTGGAATTTCGTTCTCACCTTGATGGCTCTAAGCATTTTTTTTCACCCGAAGAGGTGGTCAAAATGCAAGAAGATATAGGTGCAGATATCATTATGTGTTTGGATGAATGTGCAAGCCATAGTGTCAATCATCAATACGCAGAGGAGGCAATGAATCGAACGCACGACTGGGCTGAGCGTTGCCTTAGTGCCCATATTTGCAACAAGCGTCAGTCTACACAGGGAGAATATCAAGCTATTTTTGGTATTATTCAAGGAGTCACTTTTGATGATTTACGTATAAAATCAGCTAATTATTTTAGCAACCTAGATTTTGACGGAACAGCCATTGGCGGTTTGTCGGTCGGTGAAAGTAAACTGCAAATGAAGCACACTCTCGATGTTTTGAAGCCTTTTCTGCCAATAGAAAAACCTCGATACTTAATGGGGGTTGGTGCTCCAGAAGATTTATTGAGTGGTGTAGAGCGCGGAATTGATATGTTTGATTGTGTTTTAGCAACAAGAATAGCTCGAAATGGAACAGTTTGGTCTAGAAGTGGAAAACTAAATCTAAATAATTCAGGCTTCTCAAATGATTTCCAACCGATAGAAATTGACTGCGATTGCTACGCGTGCAAGCATTTCACAAGGGCCTATATAGCTCACTTACTACGTGAACGAGAGATTCTAGGAATGCGACTTACAACAATCCACAATCTCAGATTTCTAATGAAACTTATGGAAGATGTTCGTCTAGCAATTAATCTTGGCCAATTTAACAAATTTAAAACAAAGTTTTTGCTGGATTTTGAAAAATAGTTTATAATGTTTTTCTTTGTGATAGAATATAATTAAACACAAAAACAAAAGGAGACTCCAGATGGATTATGAATTAGAAAAAATACAGAAACTCTTAGATGCGGCAGAAGCTGATGTTCATTCGGCAAGGATGCTTTTGCGAGCCGCACTTGGTCAAAAAGAATTGAAACCTATCGACCCCGTTAAAAAAGCTAAACATTTAGATGTAACAGATGAAGGCAAAGTGGTTGAAGGCACATATATGGGCGAATATATGCATGGAGCTGATGGCAAAGAATACCCAGTGCCAGCGAATTATGCCTCCAAATCTAAATTAGTAGAAGGTGATATACTAAAATTGACCATTGCAGAGAACGGAAGCTTCATCTTTAAACAAATTAAACCCGCCGAAAGAAGAAAATCTCTCGGGACATTGGTTTATGGTGATGGCATTCTATACGTAAATTCCGAAGGCAAAGCCTTTAAGGTCCTGCAAGCAAGTGTGACATATTACAAAGGTGAGCCTGGGGACCAAGTTACTATCATTATTCCAAAAGAACACGATAGCAGTTGGGCAGCAATTGACAACATAGTCAAAAAGGGATCATTGGCAAATCCAAACGCTGATGAATTGCCCAGCAATCAGACCCCTGTAAGTACCGAGGTTAAGACCGAGCCAGTCGAACCAAGTTCTTCAGAGACGGTTCCGACCATTGAATCTAAGCCTGAGCCTGAAAGCGATTCAAAGGAAACAGAGCAAGCAATAGTCCCAAATCAAAGCAACGATGATTCACCCACGATTGTCTATCCAGAACAGACAGCAACAAACCAAAACAAGGATGAAAATATTATAAGTGGGCTTAAAACAAGCATTAATGATATCAAACCCAATACTGCCCAAACAGCCACTAATGATGATGGTGTAAAAGAACTAGAAATCTAGCCAATACACAGGTTTTCCACTCTTAATGAGCTGATATCCCCCAAATTAGCTCATTTTGTACTTAAAATGTGGCCAATAAAAGCATAAAATACACAAAGAGAGGCTATATGACACAAATTGCACTGTATCGCCAGTATCGTCCAAAAACATTTGATGAAATATTTGGGCAAGAATATGTGATAAAGACACTAAAGAACTCTATCTCAAATGGTTCCTTTTCACATGCATATATTTTTTGTGGACCAAGAGGTACTGGTAAAACCTCGGCCGCAAGAATATTTGCTAAAGCCATAAATTGTCTAAATAATAAATCAGGAAATCCAGATAATAGCTGTAAAAATTGTTTGTCAATTACTGATAATAAATCCTTGGACATCATCGAAATTGATGCCGCCTCACACACCCAGGTTGATAATATTAGAGAAGTAATCATTGAAAGAGCCAATTTTGCGCCAGTTAGCCTGGATTATAAAGTTTATATTATCGATGAAGCTCACATGCTTTCAAAATCTTCTTTTAATGCTTTACTAAAAAGCTTAGAGGAGCCCCCCAAACATACAATATATATATTGGCAACAACTGAGATTAATAAAATTCCTTCAACTATAATTTCTAGATGTCAAAGGTTTGATTTCAAAAAAATTGACCAGAAGACACTTGTGAAACATATCTCATTCATTGCCAAAGAAGAAGATATTGATATTGCCACCGACGCTCTTGAGCTCGTTGCTCGTCATAGCGAGGGTGGATTCAGAGACGCAATCTCACTCCTAGACCAGTTATCATCACACAAAAAGGAAACTCTAACGCTAGAAGAGGTGTCAAACATAATTGGCCTGTCTGATAATTCTAAAATTGAAGATTTTCTAGCGGCTCTTTTCCAGGGAAAACTCGATACTGCCTTAAAGATTATTTGCCAAATAGATGAAGAGGGACAAGACGCTCGAATGTTTAGCAAAAAACTTATTGATGCGCTCCATAAAATTCTTTTATTACGATATGCTGGAATGAATACAGTTGAGTTTTCTAAGGAATTTATAAATACTATCAAAGGTACTAATCTGGAACTCGACGAAGATCAATTAATAGGAATGATCGATTTGCTTGTTTCGCACGAACAACTTTACAAGAATGCTTCTTTGCCCTACCTGGGACTCGAGGTAGTCACTATCAAGATTTGCCGAGAGCGACAATATAAAAAATCCAAATCAATCAATAATCAGTCACTAGAGAAGCTAGAAGATTTTGACCAAAACAAATTAAAAGAATCTAAGATAATTCCACCTCCTCAGAGTACCTCTAAAAAGATTATGAATGTAAATGCAACGTGGCAACAGCTTCTCATGGAAATTAAATCACACAATAACTCAATACATGCTTTTTTGAAGGTTTGTGATCCTGAGATAAATGATGGACAGCTATGTTTGTACTTTCCATACAAATTTCATAAAGAGCGCATTGAAGATACAAAAAACAGACAAATTGTCGAAGCCGCTATAAATAAGATTTATGGGCAAAATATGCAAATTAAATGTTTTATCAAAACAAATAATAAATCAGAAAAAATTGTGGTTAACGACGATCTGTTGGAGGATGCATTGGAGATATTTGGCGGAGAAGTAGTTGAGTAAAGGTTGAGGGGAAAGGGTCTTTATGATTGAAGAAAAAATAAACATTCCACCTCAAAATGTGGAAGCCGAGATATCTTTACTGGGAGCAATTCTTTTAGATAAAGAAGCGATTGTAAAAGTGGCTGACCTCGTCTCCGAGGTCGACTTTTATAAGGATTCACATAGCGAAATATATAAAGCAATGCTCCAACTTTACGAGAAAAGAGAACCAATTGATGTTGTCACCTTAACAAGTCGACTAGAAAATAACAAAAAGCTAGATATGGTCGGTGGAAGTAGCTATATAGCAACTTTGGCAAGCTCAGTCCCAACAGCTGCACACGTCGTAAATTATGGAAAAATTGTTTCTGACAAGGCGACCCTTCGAAGACTAATAAAAGCCGCAAACGAGATTAATAATCTGGCTATGGAGGAAAAGGAAGAAATCACCCAAATTCTCGACAAAGCAGAACAGAAGGTTTTCAAGGTTTCACAGAAACACCTTAAAGAAGATTTTATTCCTATAAAGGATATCTTGACCGAAAGTTTTGACCGGATTGATGAGTTGCATAAGGACAAGGGCACGATTCGTGGTGTTCCAACAGGATTTAGAGACCTAGATAACCTTTTGGCTGGCTTCCAGCCTTCAGATTTAATTATACTTGCAGCCAGGCCTTCGATGGGAAAAACCAGCCTTGCGCTGAACATTGCCCAAAGCGTTGCTACGGCTGAAGGAATCCCAGTTTTAATTTTTTCTCTAGAAATGAGCAAAGAACAGCTTGTTGATCGTTTGATTTGTAATGAAGCTCGAATTGATTCATGGAAGCTCAGAACTGGTAACTTAGACGACGATGACTTCCCCAGAATAGGACAAGCGATGGCCACATTGGCAGAGGCACCTCTATGGATTGATGATTCGAGCGGAGTTAATGTCTTGGAGATGAGAACAAAGGCTCGACGACTACAAGCAGAACATGGTCTTGGCTTAGTAGTGGTTGACTATATTCAGCTTATCCAGGGCAATAACTCTTCAAACAGGGTTGAAGAAGTCTCAGATATTTCTAGGTCTCTAAAAGGCCTATCCAGGGAGTTAAATCTCCCGGTTTTAGCACTTTCTCAGCTATCAAGGGCTGTTGAGAACAGGCCATCTCGGATTCCACAGCTCGCCGACTTGAGAGAATCGGGTTCAATCGAGCAAGACGCTGATGTGGTAATGTTTATATATCGAGAGGATTACTACGAGCAAGAAACAGAGAGAAAAAACGTGGCAGATATATTGATAAAAAAACACAGGAATGGTCCAACAGGTCAGATCGAACTTCATTTCAAGCCTGAACAGATGAAATTTAGTACAGTGGATAAAAAGAGAGAGTCATTAATCTAAATTCCTTGTCCTTGGGCACAAAAGTTATATATAATGTAAATATATCAAGAGGAAGTCATGAACGCTCTGGGTTTCCAGGTTTCAAAATTTGTAATAGTCGGGGTGGTCAACACTTTAGTTGACTTAGTTTTTTTTAATATCTTCCGACGATCTAAAAAAATCAGCGCTACCCTAGCTAGCTATATTTCCAGTTCTATAGCAATGGTGAATAGCTATATCTTGAATCGCTATTGGACTTTTGGCAACTCAAGTAATGGGAGTGGTTTAGAGCTGATAAAGTTTTTTTTGTCGACGGTTATAGGTATATATGTTATTCACAATGGAATAGTCTGGCTTTTAACCAATAGAATTATGTGGCCAGGCAAGTCTGTGCTTAAGCTTGTGAGACTCATTAAACCATTAAAAATCTTCTCCGATTCATTTGTAACTGATAATTTTGCTAAATTTTGTGCAATCATTTTTTCTTTAATCTGGAACTTTATTTTATACAAGTTTTGGGTTTTTGGCAGCTAAGTTAATACTATGATAGTCAAACTTCGAGTTTTCATTGTAAAGTATCAAAATCAGATCGTCTTCTTGCTGATAATGCTCTTTGCGCTTCTCTTTAGAGTTATTCACCTAGGCTCGGTTCCCTCTGCGCTTTCTACCTCTGAAACTGAGTTATTGAGGCAGGCAAACAAGCTGATAAAGAACGGCTTTATACCTTTCCCAGATCAATATTTTGATTTGCTTTATTTGTATTTGATAGCGATTGTTTCCAGGATCACGCTATTTAATATTTTGGCGATCAAAATAGTTCAAGTATGTATTAGTATTGCGACGGTCGGCCTATTTTATTTTTTTGTTAAAATGTGGCTGAATAGGAAGATCGCCCTTCTAGCAGTTCTTTTTTTCTCTGTTGATTTTCTGCATATTATATTAACAAGGACCATTAATCCTGATATCTTCATTCCTTTAATGCTAATAACTCTTTTGTTATCAACAACCATCTCGTTGAGGGAGAACAAAGTCTATTGGTTTGTACTGACTGGCTTTCTGGCGGGTTTATCATTTTATGTGAACCAAATTTTTCTACTTATTCCCTTAGTTTTGACTATTTCATTTGTTTTTTTCTTCAATAAGAATAAATTTATCCTAAGTGCATACTGGAAAAATTATTTAGCCTTTATCGTTGCTTTTCTTTTAACAGCTCTCCCATTTTTATATTTACTTCCCAGAAACATTGCCACTATAATAAATTATTTTAATCCCGGGTCAGTTGGAAATTACTTAATGAATTTTGGAAATATCTGGAGTTCATTAATATATCAATCGAATTACATTGGATCGATCAATGTCGGACTAGAGCCCATTCTAAGCCCATTTCTGGCTATAACATTTGTTTGTGGACTTATTTACACCATTTTTCACTTAGGGAGAAGAAAATATTTTTTTCTGACAATGTTGCTATTAATTTCAACCTTTATTATGGCGCTCCTTAGATTGCAGAATCTAGATATCTTTATACTAATTATTCCGATAACACTAATTTTGGCATCGGTGATACTTGACTACCTGTTGACCGCTTGGTTCAAAACTTTTCCATTTAATAAAAATGCTAGGTTTGTGTTAACAATGCTTCTCTCGATTTTCATTTTTCTGACCGTATTTTATAGTTATGAGAAGATATTTTATGCATGGAGCGGTAATAGTTTTGTTCAGAACCAATTTACTAATACGTTTGATTACAAAAAATAGATTTGGAGATCGATGAATAAAGAAAATATATATTTATCAATTATTGTGCCATTCAAGAACGAGGAGAAACGGCTCGAAGAGACTATAAAACAAATCCTTGACTACACAAGTACGAAGAATTTTAAAACCCAGGTTATACTAGCCGATTCACACAGTACGGATCAATCACTTGCTATTGCAAAAAAATATTCACAGCAAATAGAGCATCTAGAGTATACGGAGCCTAGAGACAACAGAAAAGGTAAGGGGCAGGCCGTACAAGATGGCATCCTCGCTTCTAAGGGTAAATTCTTGCTGTTTATGGATGCCGATAGCTCAACAAAAATATCTGAAGTAGACAAGCTGTTGCCCTATGTAAACGAATACCAAATAATAATGGGATCACGGTATATAAAGGAACCTCATCCGTATCAGTCAAATTATTTTAAGGCCGTAATCCATGGAATAAAAAGCCTGATAGAAGTACTTATCATTGGGCACTCAAAAGACTACATGGCCAAAGGAAAACAGGGACGTTTAAGACAATTTATTAGCAGGGGTGGCAATCTTGCTTTTGCTGTTTTATTGAACCAAAGCTATATTGACCAAAGATGCGGCTTCAAACTTTATAAAACATCTATTGCAAAATTTATAGCTCGTTTACAGGTTGTTTACGGTTTTGGTTTTGACACTGAATATTTGGCCATTGCTCAAAAATACAAATTTAAGACCATTGAGATCCCAGTAGAATGGTATGATGTTGCGGAAGGGGCTACCGTTGATCCAATCAAGGATTCCCTAAACTCATTTAAAGATATTTTTAAAGTTCAATCAAATCTGATTGGGGGCAAATATAGTGAAAACAATGCCAGAAATAAAGTAGGTGATTTATACGATGAAGTTATACTGAATTGGAAATAAATATAAGGAGTGGCTGTGAATCTATTTAAAAGAAATTTAAGTAAGATTATTGTTATTGGTTTGTTAGTAGTTATGTTTGTACTAATGTTTTTTTCAGTCAGGAACGATTCTCCAATTGTTGACGAGATCGCCCACATACCATCTGGGTTTTCTTATGTAACAACAGGTGACTACAGGCTAAATCCCGAACACCCGCCCCTAATCAAGGATTTATCTGCAATACCGCTGGTCCTCTGGGGAGCTAAATTTCCTTATGATTATTGGAGATCCAACTCACCCGTAGTAAATAATCAATGGGAGATCGGTTGGGATTTCATTTATAGGTTTGGGAACGATCCAAATACACTTATTCTTTTAGCCAAAATACCCATAATGTTATTATCGCTGCTTTTCGGCTATTTTGTTTATCGTTGGGCAACAGAGCTCTTTGGCAAAAAGGCAGGCATTTTTGCCCTAATCTTATACGTTTTCAATACTAATATTATCGCCCATTCCAGGTTTGTAACTACAGATCTCGGTATCTCGTTTGCTTTATTTTTAGCAATGTATCTTCTCTATAAATATATAAAATATCCAACAAAAATACATTTGCTTTTTGCAGGACTCGGCTTTGGACTGACGCTTGTTACCAAATTCTCTGCAGCCATACTCGCTCCCACTTTTGTTATTGTATTTATATTGATGCTAGTAAGGAAAGGAGACGGGGAAGAGAGGTCTTTTCTGGCAGAGATTAACGACAAAAAGATTGGCAAGAGATTTTTGTCTGGACTTGTTTCGTTCTTGATCATTGGGCTGATCGGCATTTTCACGATGTGGTTGTTTTATATCCCCCACACAATAAATATGCCCTCTGCGGTACAGCAAAAATTAATCTATGAATCCTTGCCTGGCGATAATGGCCTAGCCAAGCAAGCAAAAAATGTCCTGCTACCTCTTTCTGATCATGCTTTGACAAAACCCTTGGCTCAATGGTTCCTAGGTTTTTTCATGGTTACGGGCCATGTAGAGGGGGGGCATGACGCATTCCTACTGGGCAAAGTGTCAAATCATGGTTGGTGGTACTATTATCCTGTCACATTTGCCTTGAAGACTCCTATACCTATATTTGCTTTCTTCCTTCTGGTGATTATCTTCTGGAAAAGACTAAATAGAAAAGACTGGTTCACTGAAGCATACCTCTGGATAATTCCAGTTGTTTTAATGATTATGGGTATGCAGGGAAAGATAAACCTTGGAATAAGGTATATGTTGCCAGTCTATGCTTTTATATTCATATTTTTGGCAAGACTAGCAGGCCTTGTGGATTACAAAGCCCTGAGAAAAAAGATTACTTTTCTACCTTCACTTATTATTCTGCTTACTCTCTGGTATATCGCTGAGGCTATTTTAATATTCCCACATTACCTAGCATATTATAATGAGTTTATAGGCAGTTACAAAAATGGTTATAAATATCTAACTGATTCAAATACAGACTGGGGCCAAGATATCAGACGACTCAATGACTGGACCAATAATAATAACGTAGACAAGATTTATGTCGATGTTTTCCCAGGAGCCTTTCCCGCTAAATATTATCTAGGTGACAAGGCGATTGAGTGGCATGTCCAAAATGGTAAACCGCAAGGTTATTTTGCCCTAAGTGCCACTTTTTTCCAAAACTCACGACTTAAAAAGACCGCCAACAATGGCATGGACTACTCGTGGCTTGATTCAGTAAAGCCAGTTGCAAATATCGGCGGATCAATCCTGATTTATAAGCTCAATTAGCTTGAAATACGAAGAACAATATTATAGTATAGACACTGATAAAGAAAGGGGTAACAATGTTCGGAAAAGCAAAGGAACAGTTAGATTTCGTAAAGAAAGCACGACAAATACAAAAAAAACTTAAGGAAGAGGTAATTACGGTTGAATCTGGAGCGATAACTATCGTCATCAATGGTGAACAAAAAATCCAAAAAGTAAGCATCAATGAAGATGACGTTGATATTGATAAATTAGATGTCTTAGAAAAAGACATTAAAACTGCTATAGAGAGTGCTATCAAAAGATCACAAGACGTCGCTGCTAATCTAATGAAGGATATGGGTGGATTTGGTGGCTTCCCTGGAATGTAGGACCACTAGATGAATGTAATTCCAAAAAGTATTCAGGATCTTATAGATGAACTAGCAAAGTTGCCTGGAGTTGGACCCAAGACAGCCCAGAGATTAACTTTCTATCTTTTGCGTGGCTCAGAGGATAATCTAGAGCGGCTAGGAAGGGCAGTTCTAAATTTAAAGAAAGAAATTAAATACTGTTCGGTTTGTTGCAATTTTACAGACGAAATTATTTGTCGAGTTTGTGAAGATCAGAACAGAGACAATAGTATTATCTGTGTTGTAAGTGAACCACTCGATGTTGTCGCCTTTGAAAAAACAGGTTTTAGGGGTGTCTATCATGTATTGGGAGGTATTATTTCTCCAGTCGAGGGAGTGGGACCCGATGATCTATTTATCAAGGAACTACTCGCTAGGCTAAAAAACGATAATATTAGCGAGGTAATCTTGGCGACAAACCCTAATCTGGAAGGTGAAACGACGGCCTTGTATCTACAACGATTGATTCAACCTCTTGGAATCCAGATCACCCGAATAGCTCGCGGTCTTCCGGTAGGAGGAGACCTAGAATATGCTGACGAAGTAACATTAACGAGATCGATCGAGGGCAGACGAGATTACTAATCTAATAATTTGATTCAATTTTTGGCTTAATGATAGTAAAATAACTACAAATATATAAGGAGTAGAGTGCAGAATTTTTGGCGTGTTGTAATATTAGCTAGCTGCTACAGAAAGCTAACATTTTTTTTGGTAGCAATATTGTTGGTAGCAACATCGTTTGATTTGATCCAACCACAAATCATTAAACTATTTTTTGATCTTATTGAAAGGCAAATCAAAGACGGGATTCCTTTTGATCAGCTCTCTAATCAGTATTGGCTATATATGATTTTGTTTGCAACAGTTATTACCTGCCAAGCGCTATTTAATCAACTAGATAATTATATCGGCAGTATTTGGTATAACAAAACAAGGACTAATCTAATTAGTAGCGTTTTTAATCATGTTACAACACTTTCATTAAGTTTTTTTGAAAAAAATCCTGCAGGCAAAATAAAGGAAAGAGCCGATAGGGGGACTGAAGAACTTTTAGATACAGCCGAGGGACTCTATTATGAGATACTTCCACAGATAATATATATATTGGTTGCAATATACTTCTTACTTCGTGTTAACGTGGTTTTTGGAATGATTATAATTATTGGCGTTCCTGTGTTTGTATCCATCAGCCTTGTTTTCATGAAAAAACTTAATAAATATCAAGACAACTATCGTACTTCAGAAGAAACGTCCTCCTCAATCGTAATTGAGACATTTGTAAACATAAAAACTGTAAAATCATTTGTTACTGAAATCAAGCATGCACGAGATCTAAAAAAACAATTGGACATATCACAAGAAAATTCGATTAAGCGTTCTTACACATGGGTAGTAATGAATCTATGTCGGTACACAGTCGTTAATACAGCTCAAATATTGATATTAGGATTTGGTGTCTATTGGGTTCTGAACGGAAAGATATCCTTAGGAGGATTTTCTTTGGCGTGGGCATACACTAACAGATCTTTCTCTCCCCTGTGGTATCTAACTCGTGTGGTTGATCGAATGCAAAAAAACTTGAGGAGCGTCAAGAGAACATTTGAGATCCTTGATACACTGCCTGAGATAACGGATACTGCAAAAGCAAAAAAGTTAAAAGTTACTAAGGGAGAGATTGCTATAAATGATTTAAGTTTTGGATATGATGGTGCTGACAATATAATCTTAAAAAACCTATGTTTTACAATACCAAATAATAAATCAATCGCATTTGTCGGCAAGAGCGGGGTAGGAAAGTCAACGATTATTAAGTTATTGTTACGTTTCTATGATCCAAACAGCGGTGACATCTCTATTGACGGTCAAAATATAAAAAGCATTACACAGAAATCGTTACGTGAGAATATAGGTGTAGTCATGCAAGATTCATCCCTTTTTAATGATACTGCCTTGAATAACATCTCGTACGGTAACATGGGGGTCAAAAAAGAAGATGTAGTAAGAGCTGCCAAGATGGCTAACGCACACGAATTTATTATGAAACTACCACAAGGTTACGACACAATCGTTGGAGAAAGAGGAGTCAAATTGTCTGGTGGTGAACAACAAAGAATTAATATAGCAAGAGCTATACTAAAAAACCCACCTATCCTTATTTTGGACGAGGCAACCTCTAGCCTTGATTCAGAAAGCGAGAAGCTAATACAAGATGCTCTTTGTAAGCTAATAAAGGGTCGAACTACTATTATAATTGCTCATCGACTTTCTACAGTTATGAGAGCCGATTTGATTGTCGTCTTAGATAAAGGTAAAATATCAGAGATGGATACACATAATCAATTACTAAAAAAAGAAGGCATATACTCAAAGCTATTTAAAATCCAGTCAGGTGGTTATTTGAAGTGATAATATATAATACTTTGACAAAGAATAAAGAAGAATTTATTCCACAAACAAAAAACAAGGTAAAAATATATGTTTGTGGCCCGACTGTTTATGATTATGCACATATTGGAAACCTTCGTACCTATATAAACACTGATTTTCTGAGAAGATGGCTCAGATATTCTGGCTATAAGATAGAAGAAGTAATGAATATCACTGACATTGACGACAAGACCATCAAAAAATCATTAGAAGAAAAAACCCCGATCAAAAATGTTACTCAAAAATATGAAAAGCTTTTCCTGGAAGATCTTAAAAAACTAAATATAGAGATTCCGGAGAAGATGCCACACGCAACAGACAATGAGGTTATCGAACGAATGATTGATATAGTTCAAAAACTTCTTGATAATGGAATCGCCTACAAGTCAGATGATGGCTCTGTGTATTTATCAGTCAAAAGGATTAAGGGGTACGGAAAACTTTCAGGAGTAGATTTGACGGGGATTAAAGAGGGGGCCAGGGTTTCCCAGGATGAATACGATAAGGAAAATGCTCAGGATTTTGTTCTATGGAAGGCCTACAAGGAAGGCGAGCCAGGTTGGGATACACCATTTGGCAAAGGTAGGCCAGGCTGGCACATTGAATGTTCTGCCATGAGCACAAAATATCTGGGAGATACACTAGACATCCATGCAGGTGGAGTTGACCTAATCTTTCCTCATCACGAAAACGAAATTGCGCAAAGTGAATCATATACCGGAAAAAAATTTGTTAATTATTGGTTCCATTGCGAGCACCTCATGATTGACGGTCAAAGGATGGGAAAATCTCTTAATAATTTTTATAAACTCAAAGACTTAGATGGGTTTGGGGTAGAGCCTCTAGCTCTAAGGATGCTCGCCCTTATGAGCCATTACCGAGAGAGACTTAACTTCACTAGGGAATCCATTGAACAGGCTCAGAATACACTAAACAACCTTCGTGATTTTGTTTTAAAAAATATCGAAACAGAAAGCACTCAAGACATAAATTACCAAGATACAAGAGCGGCATTTGAAAATGCACTTAATGATGATTTGAATACTCCAAAAGCTATTTCGGTATTATTTGATTACATTAAAAGAATAAATATAGCCCAAGCCTATGGACCCGAGGTCTACAAATTCATTTTGGATCTGGATAGGTTTATGGGATTAGAGCTAGATCGAATCAAACAAGCAGAAATTCCTTGGGAGGTTGCCAAGCTAATTGATGAAAGAGAAAGATCTAGAGCAAAGAGGGATTGGGAACTTTCAGACAAGTTACGAGCAGAGATTCAATCTCTTGGGTTTGAAGTTGAAGACACGCCTAAGGGCCCTATAACTAAAAAAGTTTAATGATGTTTTCCTGGAAATCACAAGATAAGCCAATTATCGCCTTAGCGCCGATGGCAAATATTACGACTATGCCATTTCGTTCGATTTGTGGCGAGATGGGAGCTGATATTGTCTATACACCCATGCTCTCTAGCAACGCCATCATTCATAATCCCGAGAAAACCTTAAATATTGCTACTTTTTTACCACAAGAAAAACCGCTTATACTGCAAATATTTGGCTATGATGGGGATTTACTCTCACGAGCAGCAAACATGGCTCAGAAAGCCTTAGAACCTGCTGGAATAGATATAAATATGGGATGTCCTGCCCCTAAAATTACTGGTAATGAATGTGGATCAGCTTTACTACGAAATCTAGACAAAGCCACTAGGATAATTGAGAAGATTAGAGACAACTACAAAGGACCATTATCAGTAAAGTTGCGGCTTGGCTGGGACAAATACGAAATATTAGAATTCGTACAGAATTTAGAGAGAATTGGTATAGACGCTGTGGCTGTACATGGTCGAACTACCAAGCAAGGCTATAGAGGAGAATCGGATTGGAAGGCAATTAACGAGATCGCAGATTCAGTGCAGATTCCCGTGATTGGTAATGGCGATATCAATTCATGGGAAATAGTATACCAACGACTAGAGGATTCTCCGCTAGCAGGGATCATGATTGGCAGAGCCACACTAGGAAACCCATGGATATTTAAAGAAATTAAAGACAGGCATAACTATGCAATCTCAATGGAGGAAAGGATTAGAGTCCTTAAGCTGCAGACCAAAAGATATGTCGATTTTGCTGGAGAGCAAAATGCTATGCTCCAGATGAGAAAACATCTTGGTTGGTACATCAGGGGCTTTGATGGGGCTTCAGATATCCGCAAGCGAGCCATGCTGATAAATAGCAATAAAGATTTAACCGAAATATTAACCATGTTAGAATCAATATAATATGTTAGAACAAGTTCCAATCAAGCCAAAATCAATCAGAGACTATCGAGGAATTGTCGATGACAACTTAATTGATGAAATTCATTATCTTGCAAATAAATTAACCGATCTTCGTATTTTACATATCAATGCCACTAGATTTGGTGGCGGAGTGGCAGAAATACTAAACAATTATATCCCGTTACTCCAAGACCTCTGGCTTGGCACCGTTTGGCAAACAATTATTGCAGATGAACGACTGTTTGAAGTTACAAAGTCCTTCCACAACGGCTTGCAAGGGAAAAAATGTTTAATTGATAGCAAATCAAAAAATACTTATGAGGAATTTAATTCTAACAACGCAAAACTTCTGGAAGGTGAATGGGATATAGTCGTTGTACACGATCCTCAACCTCTGGCCATACCATATTTTGTGGGAATAAATAAATCTAAATGGTTATGGCGCTGTCATATAGACGCCTCAGATGCTGACCCAAATGTATGGTCTTTCCTGAACCCTTATTTAAAAGTTTATGACGGAGCCATCTTTAGCATGGAGAGTTTCATACCCGACAATTTTCCAATCAAAAAACGCTATATTGTACCTCCTGCTATCGATCCTTTATCCGAGAAAAACAAGTTGATTGATAGAAAGCTGGCACTTTCTATAGTAAAATCCCATGGCGTCGATACTGAAAAGCCATTCATTACGCAGGTATCACGCTTTGATCCATGGAAAGACCCACTTGGAGTTATCGATGCATATAGATTAGCCAAGGAAAAGATTTCGGGATTACAATTAATTTTAATTGGTTCTATGGCGGCTGATGACCCCGAGGGTTGGGAGATATATAAGAAAGTGATTGAAGTTAGCAAGAGTGACAAGAATATCTTTGTTTTTACTAATCTAGATGAACTAGATATTAATGCTTTTCAATCTGTTCCCGATATAATAATCCAGAAATCTATCAAAGAAGGATTTGGGCTAACGGTTGCAGAGGCAATGTGGAAGAAAAATCTGGTAATAGGCGGCGACACAGGTGGAATCCGTCTGCAAATTATTGATGGAGAGACAGGCTTTCTGGTTGATAGTGTAGAAGAGTGTGCAGAAAAGATAGTGTATATACTTAGTAATCCAAAAATCAGAAAAGAAATGACAACAAAAGCAAAGGAACACATTCGCAAAGAGTTTCTAATCCCTAGACTTTTGAGAGATGAGCTGAAAATATATACTGAATTGCTTGAAAAATAGTTTAATTTAAACTAAAATTAGACGGTTATTTGAATAATGGGGAGTGGCCAAGTGGTAAGGCACCGGTTTTTGGTACCGGTATTCGGGGGTTCGAATCCCTCCTCCCCAACCAATAAAATGTTCTCACTTGTGTGAGAATTTTTTATTGACAGGAGGGTGAGAACTCCCGAGATGAACAAGAACTAAGACCAAAACTGACAATCAAAGATGAGAATTTGTCCTCTAAGATAATTTAAGTTCGTCATGATAGTGGTGAGAAGCTCAGCGAATCCCTCCTCCCCAACCAAATTCGTGAGAAAGGCTTATGTGAGCCTTTTTTTAATAAATGGTCTGTACTACATTAATTCAACAAAATCATCAACTAATTCTGGCTTAATAAGGTTAAGTGACATCATTGAAAAAGAGCTGAGTTGGAAATATATATTGTATTGTTTTATAATAAAGTTAAATAAAAAGGAGACAACAATGCCAGAAGGAGTAAGCGATATATCACACGAAGAGGGTTATGTAAAAAAAGCAGAGGAAGTTGTTCGAGAAACTAACGAGGATTTAGGTGAGTTTGAACAATCTGAGAAAGAAAGATCTCTGCAAGCTAATTTTTCTGAAAGATATCGTACGGCTGAGGAACACAACTCTTCCTTAAAGGCAAAGGAAAGAAAGGTGAAGAGAAACCTTATGTCAGAAGAAGGGATTGCCTATGATGAAGCTATATTGATGGATGAAGAGATAAATTGTATGCTCCATTATGGGGAAGCCAAGAGTAGAGACGAAGCTTTACAAAAAATGTTCCTTGAAACCCAACGGGGAAATCCACACTATAGAGAATTAGTAGGAAAATCAGAGGAAGCAAAAAAGAATTTGGAACTTGAGCAATCGCTCCTTATGATTGAAGACCCTTTAAGAGCTCTGATAATAGCTACCGCCGAAAAAGATTTTCTTGAAGCCGCAGATGAACTTGAGCGATTAGGCCTTAAAGAAAAAGCATCAGAAGTAAGAGACCGAGCACATCAAGCAGCGATTGAAGCAGCAATTCGATACGAGTCAGATAAACCCACAAGAGAAAAGATTGATGGCAAGCTGCAAGAAGCTATATTAGAATCAGTTCTACGCCCTAGGGAAGAAGTTGTAATATCTTTGGTGTCAAAAAATCGAATGAGTTTAATCAGTATCCCAAATCAAAAGATGATGGAATATGATAGAGGTAAAATAGAGAATGAATTCATAGATGAGGCCCGTCGAAGGATTTACGAGTTGCTAGGTTTTGATTATTCAAAACGTGAATTTACAAATGCAGAAGCTGGGGAAACAATGCCTCGTTCAATGTGGCCAACCGCAGAAACAAATGAAAAAGTTTATAAAACCGACAATGGCACATTTTCTTTAAAGGAGAGTATTGCAGATTATGACCGTCACAAGGAAGGCTCGCAAAAGATTATTATAACCAAGATTGCGTAACTGAGTCTTACTCAATCAAAGATTTAAGCTTGTTTTTGATATGTTCACATTTATGTACAAAAAGGCATTAACAACTCAATCTGATTTAATGCAAAATAGGTTCTAACGTCTTTTACGATGGCCAACCAATAAAATGTTCTCACTTTTGTGAGAATTTTTTATTGACAGGAGGGTGAGAATCCCCGAGATGAACAAAACCTAAAACTAATACTGACAATCAAGGATAAAAAGATATCATTTAAGTTTAGTAAATTGGTCATGATAGAGGTAAGAGCACTTGTGCATATCCCTCCTCCCCAACCAAATTCGTGAGCAAAGGCTTTGCTAAGCCTTTTAAGATAAAGTCTTTAAGAAACACTAATTTTAAATAATTTATACTTTCATATGTTAGTATTGGTTCATGAGACATACCGCTAGAGCTATTATTATCAAGCAGAAGAAGCTTCTTTTGGTTACAGGACACGGCTCAGAACATTATTGGAGTCCAGGAGGGGGCATTGAAAGTGACGAGACCCCCTTAGAGGCATTAAGTAGAGAATTGTTTGAGGAGCTAGGTGTCAAAGTAAGCACCTCAAAGCCTTATAAGTCGTATATCGTTGAGGAAACGAAACAAAGGGTCGATAACTTTTTAGTTGAAACTTCTGGCAAACTAAACCCAGGTAATGAGGTCTCTGGCATATTTTGGCTATCTAAGGATGACTTTTTAAATAAGGAGGTTAAGGTGTCTCTAGGATTGTCTAAGATATTGATACCGTCATTAATTAAAGATAAACTCCTATAACTTCAGCTAAGAGTAATAAGCCTAAACTGACATTGTGATAGTATAAGCCCTAACGTCTTCTACGATGGCCAAACAAATTCGTGAGGAAAGGCTTAGTGGGGCCTTAACAATTATCCTTTTGTGCTAATTTTGCTATAATCCATTTATGGAAACAGAAGAAAAACAAGATGAAGTGGGCTTTGATGCACTTGCTCAGCAAGAGGAAAGAAGAAGAATCATGGAGCAACCCACCACAGTAGAAGAAAGTCAGAGCAATGAAACCAGCGAAGATGAGAGTCGAGTTCAGGAGAAGCTGGCTAAAATTTTGAATGATACTTCTGGACAAGAAGCAATATTGGAATATATTTCATTTTCGTCTAAAAGAATAGAAAGATTACACCTAAGAGAATCTAATTATGCTTTCTTGCATTTAGTTGAGCCCTTGCTCCGTGATAAAAATGTTTTAGACCTTTTTTGTGGGACAAACTCCTTAAAGCAATTTTCTGAACAAAGGAATCTAGGAACTACGGTTACAGGTGTTGATAATGGAAGAGATAATATCTATAATGACATTGAATCTGACGTAATTAATTTACCCACAGTTCTGCCTCCTGATGGACAGTTCGACATCGTTACAAGTTTTGGAGGAACTGAATCTGAGAATTATTCTAATGATTGTCAATATCTTAAAGAGAATGGGTTATTAATACTTGGTTACTCAGACTCAGCCTTTAAAGAAAGCCTTGGGTCACAACTGGGGGTAGAAGGTGGCGGAAAACCAGAACAATTATATAGGTACTTTCGCCCCGTTGCCCAAATCAATGTAAATGGAATTCATGTTATAGCAGATTGGCCTGGGCAAGAACGTCCGATTGACTTTAAAAACAATATGGTTTATTTAGTTCTGAGAAAAATAGATAAGGTTAAAGTTTAGATTTAACTAATAGTCTGGTTGTCTAAGACCAAGCCCGAACATTGTTCACTGTGACCACGAGTCATTTTCATTTTTGTTATACCAAAAAAGTGGAAGCAGGAATTCATTAAAACCTTGCTGTTTTATAGAATTAAATTTTGATATAATAAAAAGGGAGGTAATATGAAAATATTCTCAAAATCTAGGGGAGAAAAAAGTAAACCAAAAACATTAGACGATGCCACTGATTATGTATTGTCAAAACTTACAGTCGACCAGATAAATGAAATTAAATCTAACCCCCATCAAGACTTTCACTTTAGCCTAGGATTGTATATAAGAAACAATCTTGGTCTAGTGGATATGAGCAATTCGTCCCTTATTAAAGACATTGGCAAAAGGGGCTTTTTAACACATCCAGACACAGTCTCAAATGTCATAGTCGATGAAGTCGTCAAAAAAGTACTAGAATAATTTTTCACACTTATTCAGGGCTAAATAGGTTCTAACGTCTTCTACGAGGTCCAGCCAATTATTATATTAGGCTTTACCAAAGCCCTTTTATATATTTATGATATAATTTCACTATGAAAAAGACTAACGATACATACTGTATAGTATTCAAGGGTAAAAATATTACTGAACGTTACTATCGAGACAAAGTTGGATGGTTAAAAGTTAGTAGCCGAGGCCGTTTGTACCGTGCAACAGCAGAACAAGTACTCAATCATCTACTACCCGCCCTATCATTCGGTGATCAACTTAGCCTCACAGTGACCGTGGAACACTACGATGAGCCTTACTGGCAAATTCCGGAAGCAGTGAAGGATAAGACTGAATAGTTTCAGGTAGCTCCTACTATGTTTTATAGTTCATTTAACAACGAAAATAATAAGTATATTTAGACAAGAGGTAGGTAATGACAACGAAGAAAAATAGATTCGAATTTAGTTCCGAAGATTTGAAAAGAAAGTATTTGAATGATATTATTGCTTTCTTCCAAGATATTAGGGGTGAAGAAATTGGCTTTTTAGCTGCGGAAGAAGTCTTAGACTTTTTTACAGAAACAATGGGCGAGGAAATATATAGAATGGCCATCAAGGATTCTAAAAAATTATTGAAGGAAAGATTAGAAGATATTGATATTGAGCTAGATCTGTTATCACCAGAAAAGACACAGAAATCTAATAAAGCTCTTTAAGTATATATCATTACTTCGTTTCTCCCATTCACTACACAATAAGTTTGGACTTCTTCTAATCTGGCCAACCAGATTCTTGGGAAGGGCTTACTAGGCCCTTTTTATTAATGCCTATATTCTTAGTTCCTATCAAAAATCAATTTTGAGTAGTAGAAAGCTACCGACTCCCTGCCTAGTGAACCATCATTAAGTTCTAATTAAGTCCTATGGATAACTACGAATCAGTAAATGTAGTATTATATTAGTATGTCAGCCGGCGAACAAAATTCAAATAGTAGACAAGAGCTCTTTCGTAATATGCTCGTAGGGACTTTACTATATTCTGTAGTTCTTGGGTTTTTTAATGACTATACAAATATTTTACACACTGGAACATATTCAACAACTTTCTTGATGGCTATAGTTATGCAGATTCTGACATATCTAACATATAAGGTCAAAGATAAATTCGTAGATTGGCTTAATAATCGTAAGAATCATAAAAGTAAAGTTTTGCTAGTTTTTGGTGTTTGGCTAATAATATTTCTGTCAAAGTTTGTCTTTTTATGGGTAATAGAGTTTGTTTTCTTTGGAACGGTTGAAATCAGTGGTTTTTTGGGACTACTGCTTATGGTAGTTATTTTGACGATCGCTCAAAAGTTAGTTGAGATTGTTTACTGTAAGCTTGGTGACAAACGATAGCGCTCAATAAACGAACTGTAGCACTGGACACTCCCCATCGTTTACAGAAAGTTGTACAATATAGTTTATAAATAAAGAAAGGACAACGAAATGCCACCACTAAGAGCGAGAAGAAGAGGAATGTTAATGGGCGCGGCCATTGCTAGTTCGCGTTCTAAAAAAGCTGGCCAGCAAACACCAGCCTCCCCGCAGACAGCAACTCCACCTCCACAGGCAGGACTAAGCCCAGATATCACTAAGCAATTGACAGACTTGAAGGGGTTGCTCGATAGCGGGATACTCACTCAAGAAGAGTTTGATGCTAAAAAAAAGCAAATACTTGCACTTTAGCTAAACCATTCCGATTAAAAGGCGTAGCGTAAATTCAAAGTTGTTTATGCATTAATGCATAAAGGCGAATTGCTAGATTTATCTCATTCAAGACAAAATAGGCTCTAATATCGTTCACTATGGCCAACCAAATTTGTTATATAAATTCCTAAAATTCTATTTTCAGTTAGATATTTTCTTTTTGTGTGAAAAAGACGTAAAATACCTAGGTTAAAGAGTTTGCTTATGAGTGACGATCTAACAAATCCTCTGTTTAATGATTTTATTTCAAACCTAGGCAAGATAAATAAAGTCGATGAAGCTGGCGAAAAAATTCATATAGATGAATTAGCTGGAAACGTTTATTTTGTTTACGAAAAAATGAGAAATGCTGTTGAATATCAAGAACAACATTTATTTAGACGAAGTGCCATTGAGCGTCTCATAAAAAGAACTGTATTTGTTAACGAAAACGATTTAAAGGGACTCAGCAAAAGCATTATTAAAGAGTTAATTAAAACTCGTTATCTCGAAAACAATACATTGCCAATTTCGACTATAGAAACGGTCGATAAAATTCTATCCAGGTATCACTCTCTGTTTGTAGAAATCAAAAATAAGGAGATGACAAATAACAAAAACCATTTGCACAATATTTTGATGATGGCGGCTTGTGAGATAGAAAATGCAATATGGTCTTATGCGGAAGAACAGATATATTTAGATTTTGTATACAAGAATTTTTGCTCAGCCATTGAAACAGATGTAAAGGAAGATAGGGATTCATCTCTAGTTGCAATATATTTTGCGGTTCATCGGTCACTCTGGAAATCTGATAAATATACCATAAATTATTATCTTTACAGGAGCTTTTTCCCAGACTGGTTCAAGTCTGACGGATCCTCCTCAGATAAGTTTGTTGATTCGTATATTTCATTTTCTGAACACATTGAAAAAATAACAGCCTCGGCAATTTATTCTAGAATTAACAAAATCGTAAGGAAGAATATAGCTCCATACCGAATAATCAGAATTGCCCTAATCGAGAAAAAGAAGTTCGAGGACATAAACGACCCAGATGCCTTCATGAATAAAATAAATTTAGTACTAAAAAACGAATATCTCAAAACAAAACAAAGAACAAATAGAAAGATTATTCAGGCAATTATATATATTTTTTTGACAAAAGTATTATTAGCTTTAATCCTTGAATTCCCATATGATTATTTTGTGAATGGAAGCATTAATTATGTACCTTTAATAATAAATTTATTATTTCCTCCGGCTTATATGTTCTTGTTGGCCAGCTTAATCCCTTCCCCTGGCAAGCGCAATACTCAGGAGATTAATACTAGAATAGAAAGTATCATATATAAAAACACGAGTGGCAAAAAATTTAAAGTCTCGGGAGCTGAATCACGCACAAATGTCGGCATTGTGCTTTTATATATCTTTACTTTTATAATATCTTTCTTGTTATCTATATACCTTCTCTATATCCTTCAATTTAACATAGTTAGTGGACTTATTTTCTTTATCTATTTCTCTACTGTAACATATTTCGGTTATAGGATATCTCAAGGCGCTAGAGAATACTCTCTTATCGACGAAAAAAAGTCTATAAGAGAAGCATTGCTTGATTTTTTTACATTTCCTTTTATAAAACTAGGGCGTTGGCTGGGAGATAAATACGCAAATCTTAACATTATTGCGTTCGTACTAGATTACATGATTGAAATGCCACTTAAGACAGTTCTTATCTTCTTTGAAAACTGGTCATCTATGATTAACAAAGAAAAGGAAGATCTTTTAGACAGGTAGAACCGAATTTTTAAGAAGCAAATGGCTAATAATCCTCTCTTCTTTGCGCTAAATATATATTTCAGTTAGAATATAATTAAAATATTTTAAGATTAACTGCGCGGGTCATAATTCATTCAGATTGGAATCCTTGAAGACATATATTAAATCCTTAACTGTATTTACGCGTAATTACTATATCTTTATCATCTTTTATTTGATAATCCTTATCAAATTACTATATTTTAGTGGCGCCAATAATTTGAGACCTTCTAATGAGAATATGGTTTCTTTCCTGATTTACAATCTTACATTTGTTGCCATACTCATATTGCCATCATTGTTTATGTATAAACATCAACGCAAATACTTGGTTTTCGTTGATGTCTTATTAACAGTTTTTCTATTGTCAGACGCAGTTTATCTTCGTTTTTATAATACGCTGCCAGTTTTGAATCTTATTGGCTCTACGGGCTTACTAATCAAACAGATTCCATCTATATTGAAATTATTCAACCCCACAGACTTATTTTATATATTTGATTTCTTTATTCTATTATTTATATTAATATTTTCTAGAAAAATAGTCGTATTTAAAAAACTAATACCTATTACCCATAAAGTCCTGCCTAGATTTGTCGTTGGTTTTACCTTGCTAGTCTTTCTCCTTGCCACTCTAATCCTTGCCCATGATTCACAACAAAAATTGCCGTATTTGTATGGTCAGATATCAGAAAATAAGGTTGTGGCAAAAAACATAGGAGTTTTTGGTGCCCACGCAATAGATGTATCCAGGAATTTTGATTATTTTTCGAAAAAGCTAACCCAAACAGAAAAAAATGAGGTATTCGCTAATATAGATAAATTTCGATCTAAAAACGAGTTAAATAAATATACCGGCTTAGCAAAAGGAAAAAGAGTAGTTATGATCCAGGTCGAATCATTAAATAATGCACTTATTGATGCCAGTGTAGACGGACAAGAGATAACCCCCAATCTAAACAAACTGACAAAAAGTTCTAACTATTACAACAATCATACTTTTACTATCGGAGCCGGTGGTACTTCTGACACAGATTTTAGTGTTAATACTTCAATCTATCCACTCCTTGATTCGTCTATATTTGTAAAATATGGAAGAGACAATTTCACAAGTCTAGAAAAGGAGCTCAAAAGTATTGGATATCAAAATTATGCCTATCATGCAAACAGCCGTGGCTATTGGAATCGAAATACTGTCTTTACTTCTCTTGGTTTTGATAAGTTTTATGCTGAGGATAACTATGTAAAGGGAATGAATCTAAACATGGGCCTGAATGATAAGGATTTTCTTAATCAAGCCTTTGATATTGTCAAATCAAAACCAGTAAATTCCTTTCACTACATAATTACCCTGACTAGCCATTTTTCATTTGACCTACCAGATAATCAAAAAACTCTCTCTTTAAATAATGGAGACTTTACAAATCTTAGCGCAAACTATCTACAGAGTATGCGCTACACGGACACAGCTCTAGGTAATCTGATTGACAATCTAAAGAAGGAGAATATTTACGATGATGCCCTAATCGTTCTTTACGGGGACCATACAGCAAAATATGACGCAATGGAGCTAGACACGGGCACAATTGATCCTAATACCGAAGCAGGTAAATCTGTGCCTCTCCTAATTAAGTTGCCGAGTCAAAATTCAGGAAAAATCGTTTCTACGCCAAGCTCTCATTTGGACATTATGCCAACTATATTAAATCTGGTCGGAACAAGCCCAGCTTCACCTATGTTTGGCAGAGATCTATTTGGCGATCAACAGTCCTCATACTTTACTTCCTCAAACGAAAACAATTTCGAGAGTATTTTAATGGACAATTATAGGTATCTTTCTACAGACAAGTCCACTTCATGCAAGAAGAATATCCAAGGAAAACTCACCAAAGTTTCTTTGTCTGATTGTTCCTCCATATTAGATAAAAGAAATACTATCCAAAACACCGTCAATAAACTTGTTAAATACAATCTATTCGATGAATATTTAAAACAAAATTAGACTTTTGGTTTTTCTTCACTAAAGTTAGATGGAATGTTAGTTCTGTCTTATATATTTCGGAGGGCTGCTTGTGCCGCCGCTAGTCGAGCAATTGGTACTCGGAAAGGTGAACAAGAAACGTAGCTTAGTCCTTGCCGATGACAAAAATCTATCGAGTCAGGATCACCACCGTGTTCACCACAAATACCTAATTTGATATCAGGCCTGACTGATATACCTTTGTTGACAGCCGTTTCAATCAATTGTCCAACACCAGCTTGGTCTAAGGAGACGAAGGGATCAATTTTTAGGAGGCCTAGTCTAATATATTCAGGTAAGAATTTAGAAACGTCGTCTCTAGAGAAACCAAAAGTCATCTGAGTTAAGTCATTAGTACCAAATGAAAAGAATTCGGCTTCCTTGGCAATCTCATCTGCCATCAACGCTCCTCGGGGAACTTCAATCATGGTCCCAAGCTTATATCTTACCTCTGTTTTTTGCTCTTTGGAGATTTCTTGAGCTACACCTTCGATTATCTCTTTCTGAGCAACAAATTCTTTGACGTCTCCAACCAGGGGTATCATAATCTCAGGTACGGTCTTAACCCCAAGCTTACTAACTATAGCTGATGCCTCGAGGATTGCCCGAGCCTGCATAGCAGTAATTTCTGGATAAGTGTTACCCAAACGACAGCCTCTATGTCCCAGCATTGGGTTTACTTCATGGAGTGAAGCAATTTTCTTCTCTATTTGAGCCATGGACTTGTTAGTTTCTTTGGCCAACTCTGCAATCTCAGTTTTCTCTTTCGGCAAAAATTCATGTAAAGGTGGGTCCAGAAGACGAATCGTTGCTGGCAACCCTTTGAGCTCTTTAAACAAACCGACAAAATCTTCTCGTTGGTAGGGGATAAGGTCCTTTAGTGCTGCTTCCCGCTCTTCCAATGTTTCAGCCAAGATCATTTTTCTGATTGAAAAAATCCTCTTCTCGTCGAAAAACATATGCTCTGTGCGACAGAGACCTATTCCCTCAGCACCAAACCTAACAGCTGTTTCTGCGTCTTTTGGAGTGTCAGCATTTGTCCGAATCTTTAGTTTTCTATATTTATCAGACCATTTCATTACCTTCTGAAAGTCTCCAGAGATATCCGGCTCTGAGACTTCTATCGCCTTGGCGTAAACATTCCCAACTGAGCCATTTAGAGAGATAACTTCTCCCTCTTTGATAACGGTTCCATCAATAGAAGTGATCGTTTTATTTTTGTAGGAGATAGTCAGTGATTCGCAGCCGCAAATACAGCATTTACCCATACCTCTTGCGACAACTGCCGCATGTGAAGTCATCCCACCACGAGCCGTGAGTATTCCTTGGGCCGCATTCATACCAATCAAGTCCTCAGGTGAGGTTTCGACTCGAACTAGTATGACTTTATGTCCTTCTTCGGCTAGATCAAAAGCCTTCTCTGCGTCAAAAACAACCTCTCCAACGGCTGCCCCGGGAGAAGCGGGTAAGCCTGTTGCAAATGGAGCAACCTTCTTTTCAGCTTGTGAATCGAGTGTTGGGTGAAGTAACTGATCGAGCTGTGAGGCATCGAGGCGAAGTACCGCTTCTTTTTCCTTTATCAACTTTCCCTCAACCATATCGACGGCTATTTTTAGCGCAGCGGCCGCTGTTCTTTTCCCATTTCTGGTTTGAAGCATATAAAGTTTGCCTTCTTGAATTGTAAACTCCATATCCTGCATATCCTTGTAATGTTTCTCTAATCTGAGCCTAATATCGTCTAGCTCACGGTAAATTTCAGGCATTTCTTTTTTTAGGTCATCCATGTTTTGCGGGGTTCGAACTCCAGCGACAACGTCTTCTCCTTGGGCATTCATCAGATACTCGCCGTAAAATTTGTTTTCACCGGTGGAGGGATTGCGAGAGAAGCAAACTCCCGAACCACAGTCGTTGCCCATATTTCCAAAAACCATAGCCTGGATATTTACTGCAGTTCCCAAAAGGCCGTAAATATTGTTTAACCTTCTATACAAAACGGCTCGGTTATTGTTCCATGAGCCAAAAACAGCCGCTACAGATAACATTAGTTGGTCAAAGGGAGCTTCAGGAAACAATTTACCAGTTTCTCTTTTTGTAATTTTTTTGAAAATATCACAGAGTTCTTTGAGGTCCTTTGCGGTCAACTGCGTGTCTACTTTGACCTTTTTTTCTTCCTTAAAATCATCTAGTGCATCGGAAAATAACTCTGATGGTACTTCCATAACTACATCTGAAAACATTTGGATAAAACGACGGTATGAATCCCAGGCGAAACGATCATTCCCGGTCTTTTTAATAATGCCATCAACAACCTTATCATTCAATCC
>JBAXEY010000010.1:0-22269 GCA_037140175.1 bacterium
TGACCTTAAACCATCTAGCTCTTACTACTATAGAGTTATCTCTTCTGATGCCTCTGGTAATGAAGCCAAATCAACCAGTAACTCTGTCCTAACTGATCTAGCTCAATCATCCCTGATTGATATTATTGTTAAGTCGTTTGAGAGTAGTTTAGGGTGGTTGTTTAGGTAGAGTTAGTTAGAAAGTTGGAAAGTTTATCAAGTAGAAGACAGGGAGAAAAACAAGTTAGACCCCCCCTACGGGTTCGTGCAGGGAGTTGGAAAGAGAGAAGCGGGGAGTAAGAAAGCTGAAAGTTAGACTTTTGTTTTCGAGGCGCTTAGCCCAGAGACATAACCACTTGACCAGGACCACTGTAGATTATAGCCTCCGGAATCAGCATAAATGTCTAATATCTCACCTGCAAAATATAAATCAGTGGCAATTAAGGATTCGAGCGTTTGATTATTTACCTCGTTCGTATTGATACCACCCCTTGTCACCTGAGCTTCCTTCAATGATCTGAGTTTACTAACCTTAGCAGAAAATTCTTTCAGATGCCTACAGATGCTTGCTCTTTCAGTTCGTGATGTTTCGGCTGATTTTTTGGTTAAGTCAACCTTTGTGACAGCTAGTGTTTGTTTGACCAAATTTTGAGGAAGTAGCTCGGAGAGATTATTTAGGATTGATTTTGCCCCATTTTTTTCAAACAAAAAATTTATTTTTTCTATTAACTCATTCTCACTAAAGTCGGGCAATAGATCCACTTTTAGCTCAACAGAAGCACCCGAGCAATCTAGTAGATCCGCAATTCCACCGGCGAGGCCCATAACGGCTGGGCCAGATAAGCCATAATGGGTGAACAACAAATCACCTCTATTCTCTGCCACTAATTTATTCTGATGATATGCCTGTGCTTTAACCTTAGTTTTGATACCCTGGATTCTTTCTGGCCACTTTTCAACCGTCTCTATTGGTACTAGTGCGGCGTAGATTGGAGCGATAGTGTGTTTTAAGTTTTGAGACCAAAACAACCCATCTCCAGAGGAGCCAAGATGATATGCAGCCCGGCCTCCTGTGGTTAATATTACTTTTCTGGCTTTGATTGTCTCTTTGTTGGCCAAAACAACGTGCCAGCAATCCGAGAAGTTTATATCTTTTACACAACTATTCATTTTGATGGTGACATTATTTGTTGATAACTCCTTTACGAGAGAGGCGAGAACTGTTCCTGCTTGGTCTGTATTTGGAAACAGTCGACCCCGATCTTCTTCTTTGAGTTTTACACCTAGGGATTCGAAAAATGCGACAGTGTCTTTTTGACTAAATTCCTTGAAAATTGGCAATACAAAATCTGGGTCACTTCCATGATAATGTGACACATCTATGTTTTGATTGGTTATATTGCATCTGCCATTTCCAGTTGCCAACAGTTTGCGTCCGAGGGAATCATTTTTTTCAATTAAAATGACTTCAGCCCCATTGCGACCAGCAATTATTCCGGCCATCATCCCTGCAGGGCCAGCACCAATGATAGCAATGTCAAATATTTTCATTATTTAAAATTAGAAAAGGTAAAAGGTAGGTTTGGTTTTTCGTCTCGTATCAATTTCATGATAGACTGGAGCTCGTCTTTTGATCGTGATACGACTCGGACTGAATCTCCCTGGATTACAGGCTTAGCCTTGGGGAAGGCGGAGCGAATCACTTTGGCAATTTCCTTGGTCTGTTCAGAATCTAAGGAATTAATCAGTCTAATTTCTTTTCTGAGTGTTCCGCCGCTTGCATCCTCTGCCTGCTTTGATTTGTCCAAAACACTTAATGGTATATTCCTTTTAATCATTTTTGATTCGATAATATCAAGCACTGCAGTTAGTTTCAGCTCGCTTTCAGTCTGGATAATTAGTTTTTCGTTGTTTGCGACCTCTATTTCGACAAAAACACCCTTGAAGTCAAATCGTGTGCTAATTTCACGACGGGTTTGATCGATGGCGTTTTGAAATTCTTGCTTGTCAAAATCACAAAGTATGTCAAATGAATAGTCTTGGGTCATATCTTCTCCTTTTTAGTCGACAGCTATTTGCTAATCGCTATTAGCTATTTGTTCTAAAAAAAACAGCCAAAAGCCAAAAGCCAATGCTATTTTATTGTCATACCCTTAACAAACTCTCTTTTAACTGCTTCATTGTCTTTGCCAATTGCGCCGACATCTTTGTTGTTATAAATCACCTTTACTGAGCCACCATTGTTGGTCGTGATTACAATCTTTTCGGCGGCCTTGTACGTTTGAGTAATCCCGGCGCTCATAATAACGGGCTTATCTGTAACATTTTTGCCATCGACCTCGACTTGTAATGAGGCCGATTTTGGTCCTATTGTGACCTTTAGTTCTATCGATGGAATGATAGTTGAATTTGCCGATGGCAGTAGTGGGACCTCAGCAACAATAATGCGGGATGTTTCAGTGTATTTGCCGAGTTTGTTTTGTGTACGAACCGTTATCTTGTTAACGCCGTTTTGAAGACTGACTTTCTCTTTGAAGGTACCGTCTTGGTTCACGCCGACCTCGATATCATTGATAAACAAATCTGCTCCAGAATCGGTTTTACCCTCAACAGCGACTGAGTCAGATTTTATGAGGGTTTTTTCTATTGGTGAGTTAAGGGTTAATTTTGGCGGCGCAGTTAGTATCCGAACTTGCCAGCCGATATAGGAAACGATTATTAGGGCAACAAAAACAACGGAACTAATAATCATTGTTCTGGGCGTTATAACAAGTTTGGGAGCCTTGATTGATTTGACTACGGGCGCTTTTTTGTTAGCCTTTTTTACATTTTCCAGAAGGCCACGCTCTTTCTGATAAAGCTTTAGAACTTTCTCAGGATCTAATTTCAATAATTCGGCATATGATTTGATGAAGCCTTTTACAAAAACTTCTGGTGGTAAACGATCATATTTGCTGTTTTCTAAATCCTCAACAAAATCAGCTCTGATACGAATCGCTTTTTCGACATCACGAACAGTGAGACTCATGGCGACTCGTTTTTTGGCGAGTTTATCCCCTAGACCTTCTTTTTGAGGTAATGTTTTTCGACTAAATTTTACTGGATTCATTCTTCTTCGTATTCAGTTTCGGTTATTATGTCATCTACATCTTCGACTAAAACGTCTCTAGGCCTGGCACCATCGGCCGGACCAACAACACCTCTTTCTTCTAGAATGTCTAGAAGCCTAGCGGCTCTGGCGTAACCGATTCTCAACCTTCTTTGTAGTAATGAAGCCGAAGCCTTTCCGGTTCTGATGACACACTCAGCGGCTTCGGTAAATAAATCATCATCGACCGGTCCATACATTCCACTACCGGAACTACTTTGGGCGTTTTGTAGTAAGATTTCTTCGTTGTATTCGGGTTTTCCTTGAGTCTTTATAAAATCTGTCACGCTACGAGCTTCCTTTTCAGAGACAAAGGCCCCCTGAATACGTCGTGGTTTGGATATTTCGGCAGAGACAAATAGCATATCGCCATTACCTAGAAGCTTCTCCGCTCCTCCTTGGTCGAGAATTGTACGTGAATCTGCATTAGAAGCAACCGCGAAAGCAATTCTAGTCGTGATATTAGCTTTGATTAGACCAGTGATAACATCAACACTAGGTCTTTGAGTAGCAACAATCAAATGGATACCAACTGCTCTAGCCATTTGGGCCAAGCGACAGATTAAACCCTCTACCTCGTTGGATGAAACAGCCATAAGATCTGCAAGCTCATCTATAACGATAACTATATATGGCAAAGCCTCTGTGCCCTTAGCGGCATTGTAGTCACTAATATTGCGCTTGCCAGCTTGTTGGAGGACTCGATAGCGGTGTTCCATTTCAGCGACGGCCCATTTGAGAGCACTGACAGTTTTGTCTTGCTCGACAATTACTGGAGTCAAAAGATGTGGCAGATCGTTGTATAGTGATAGCTCGACTCGTTTTGGGTCGACCAAAACCATTTTTAATTGGCTTGGGGAATTTTGATAGAGGAGGCTGGTTAAAAGAGCATTGATGCAGACTGATTTTCCTGAGCCGGTTGAGCCTGCGATCAAAAGGTGCGGCATTTTGGTAATATCTGCAATCTGTGGGTGTCCTGCGACGTCTAGTCCCAAGATGACGGAGAGTTGAGATTTGCGGTTTTTGAAAGTTTCTGACTCGATAATATTTCGCATTCTTACAATCTGTCCTTTTTTGTTCGGGACTTCTATTCCAACAAGACTTTTGCCTGGGATGGGGGCCTCGATACGGATCGGATGGGCCGCTAGAGATAGGGCAAGATTTTTATCTAAACCGGTGATCTTCTCTAGCTTGACGCCGTCATTCGGTTTTAGGGTATATTGAGTAACGGTTGGTCCAACATTGACATCATTCATAGCCACATCAATTGCAAAATCAGCCAAAGTTTTTTGAATAGTGGCGGCGTTTTCACGAACATTCCCGCTATCAGCTCGAGTGGTCATCTCTTCCAATAAATCGTTAGAAGGAAAAGTCCAACCCGAGGTATCGCCAACGGTCATAGTAGGGGTCTCGGCCTTATTCGGTTCTGGTTTTTTGAATCCAACCAAAGCATTTTTGACTGGGTTAGTCTCATGAATCTTAATATCGTTTTTGAGGGTCGGCTTTTCATCTTCTCGATCACGTCTCAATAAACTTCTCAAAGAAGTATTGGTGCTGAGCAAAACACCGACGATTGCTAGGGCGAGCAAGATAACAAAAGAAACTGGAGCATTCAGAATTACCAGCATCAGCTTTTGGACGTAAAAGCCTAATAGACCACCACCGTTTCCGGCTTTAGCAACGTCAATGGCCGTTAGGGGGTTATAAAATATATGGAATAGACCTGATAATGAACTTAGAAAAAGGATTAGGCCAGCGTAAGTGACTTTATTAATATAATCAAATTCCGTCCGGAGAAGAGCGTAGCCAAAGACACCTAGGATAATTGGCAAAACAAATGTTGTCCAGCCCAGAGCGATGCGAAGGTTATCATTTAGGGCTCTCCCTAGAGAGCCACCAAAACCAAAAAAGCTTACGAGCAAAATAAAGGCGATGATAAATAAAACAATCGCGACGATATCACGGATTGTATCGGGGTTTATGCTAGAGGTAGATTCTGGAGCCTTGTTTTTATTGGCTGAGCCCTTAGGTCGTCCTGGTTTTCTTTTTCTTGACATTTGCTCTCTCTTAAACAAAAACATTATAGCAACTTAGGGGGAAGATATAAAGAAAACATTTTGCTAATCCCTTCCGAATGTTGAGGTTGTCATACCAGACGGTTTCACTTGTCACTCCTACCCGACTCCGTCATCCTGGATTGACCAGGACTTGCCCTACCCGCTCCCAGTCATTCTGGTTTAGCCAGAATCTCTTCTGTAATTAGCTTTTAGTTAGTATAAAGCATGGTTCCGTCATCCTGGCTTGACCAGGATCTGTCATGTTCCGTGCTAATCCTACCCGTTATCTTGACATCTCCGCTTCCTCCCTTGTCATTCCCGCTCCTGTCTCCGTCATTCCTGCGTAGGCAGGAATCTATGTAATTTTTAATCCTTCTCTGTTACTTTACTCCTTGATAAAAACCCTTCTGTTACTTTTGTCTTATCAAAAGTAACCAAAACCGCTTGACCCGACGGATTCATAAAGAGTCGATTATCAATTCGTATCAAATTTGAAAAGTACGAACTCCCTCCGGTCGGCCTTACGGCGAAGCGACTTTTCAAATGCTCACTCATCTCAATCTCGCTTTATTCACCGAGGGTCAAAGATATGAAGACTAAGCAATTTTTCGCATTGAAAACCTCCCCGACGATTCCCCGATGTTACAATCGGGACCAAGGTTGTCGGGATCCCGACTTCAATCTCAGGTTGAACGTCGGGGAGGGTTTAAAAATGTAAAGACTAAGCAATTTTTCAATATTAAAACTGATGGGCGGAAAAGGAGAGAAGCCAATAGTTTATCGTTCGAGGAGCGTAAGCGACGAGAACTACTATACTCAAAAGTTAAGAACTTCTCGCTTTACTCGAAGAATAACTTTATAACTTTATAAACTTTACAAACTTTACAACTCACCAAGAGCCAACAGCTTTTTCTACTTTATAACTAACAAACAGCCAATAGCTAAAGGCTAATAGCTTTTTCTGCTTTATAACTTGATAAACTTTCAACTTTCTAACTAACCAAGAGCCAACAACTTTTCTGCTTTATAATTTATAACTAGTTTTAGACTTCAATCACAACCGGAATCACGAGAGGTTTCCTCTGGGTTTGGTTATATAGAAATTCACCAATCGTTTCACGAAGCTTGACCTTTAGGCCCTGCCAGTTTTGGTTCTTGTCACCGTTCCATGTTTCCACAATTCGCTTGATCTCTTTGCGGGCGTTGTTAACAAGCTGTTCATTTTCGCGCATATAGATAAAACCACGAGAAATAATATCAGGGCTGGTTAGTAACTTGCCGTTTTCTTTACTGATTGTACAGATGACGGCGAAGACGCCTTCAGTAGACATTGATTTCCGTTCACGAAGAACGATCTCACCGACATCACCAATGCCAAACCCATCGACTAGAATGACACCATTTTGGACTTTGCTATCGCTCTTTGAGGCACCCTGGTCGTTGAGGAGGATGGAATCACCATTATCAAGGATAAAGATGTTTTCCTCAGGAATGCTCAATGATTTAGCAATATCTGCGTGACGAACTAACATATGACGTTCACCATGCCATGGAGCGAAAAATTTGGGTCTAGTGAGGGCAATCATTAGCTTTAGTTCTTCTTGGCAAGGATGGCCAGAGACGTGAGTTCGACTTTTTTCGGCATCAAAGACAACGTTTACGCCTTCACGGAAGAGGTCGTCCATTACGGCCGTAATCGAGCCTTCATTGCCAGGGATTGGAGAACTGGAGAAAATGACCGTATCACCTTTTTTGACTTTGATGTTTTTGTGTTCACCCCGAGCCATGCGTGAAAGAGCTGACATTGACTCACCCTGGGAACCGGTGCTCATGACTGTAATAAGGTTGTCAGGGAATTTATTGATATCTTGGATACGAACAACGAGTCCTTGGGGAATTTTCAAATATCCGAGCCGAACGGCAATCTCTACATTTTTTAATAAACTCCTACCAGAGAAGGCGAGCTTCCGCCCGTGATCTCGTGCTGAGTCGATAACCATTTGGATTCGGTTTATCTGAGATGCAAAGGAAGCGATAATTATTCGTCCATTGGCATGATCAAAGATATTTTCAAAGCTTTCTTCGAGTGATTTTTCACTCATCGAATAACCGGGTTGTTCCGCGTTGGTGCTATCTGATAAAAGCATCAAAACGCCCTCATGCCCAAACTTTGATAATTTGGCCAAGTCTGTGTATTTGTTGTCCAATGGAGAGTGATCTATCTTGAAATCGCCCGTATAGATAACGCGACCGAGTGGAGTTTTGAGAGAAACGCCGACTGCATCCGGGATAGAATGAGTGACGCGGAAACATTCGACCTCGAAGGCGCCTAGCTTTAGGACGTCTTTGTCTGGATCAATTACATTTAGTGAGCCCTGAGTATTGTATTTAAACTCAGTAAGCTTACTTTCGATCAGCCCTATAGTTAATTTGGTTGCATATATTGGAACTGATAATTTGCTCCATAGATAAGGGATAGCTCCGATATGGTCCTCGTGACCATGAGTGACGACAATGCCTCGTATTTTATCTCTTTTGTCATCGAGATAGGATATGTCTGGGATTAAATAATCAACCCCGAGCATTTCGTCGCTTGGGAACATAAAGCCCATGTCGACAATGACAATATCATTTTCGTATTCATAGACTGTTAAGTTTTTTCCCACTTCACCTAAACCACCTAATGGGGTTATCTTCAATAATCCTTTCCTGGGGTCTTTGGTTAGCGGTTGGTGTGCTTGTTTCATTTTCTGATTTTGTCCATCGTGTTGTGGATGGTTTTGATTTTTGTGCGGAATCATTTTTCTCCTTACGGGACCATTTCTGGGTCTCTCGTTTGTTTCCGCCAGTGGCGGATCAGCCTTTGGCTGAAGTTAATAGTTTAATAATAAATTTTAGTTAAAAAGCTTAGCTTGTTTTATTTCTTTTGTCTTTGTTACTGGTGTTTCGACTTTTGTATCTAAAGTTGAATCTGAATTTGTAATTTCATCAATTTTATCTAAGATTTTGGGAATCTTATTAAAATCACTTTTGAGCGTATCTCTCATGCCCCCGTTATACAATGCGGCCGCAGGATGGTAAAGGGCCAAAAAAACTTGGGATTTACCTAGGAAATCTTTACGAAACGCCTGTCCATGAGACTTTGATATTTGTAATGTTGGGAAAAACCTGTTCATTGAGTGTCGTCCAAGGAAGACTATCAATTTTGGGCTAATTAGCTCAATCTGTCTTTTGAGGTATGGCCAGCAGGCATCGGCTTCAGATGCTTCTGGATCACGATTACTCGGAGGTCTGTGTTTGAGGACATTGGCGATATAGATATCGCTTCTTTCCCAGCCCAAGCTTTCGATCATCTCATTCAAAAATTTACCTGCGGCACCAACAAAAGGTTCTCCTTGGAGATCCTCGTCCTTACCTGGAGCCTCTCCTATAAACATCACTTCGGCTTGTTCATTACCAACACCAGGGACATCCTTAGTTTTGGTCTGTGAAAGCGAACAGCGCTCGCATTTGGCAACGAGACTTTCTATCTCATTCAAAGATTTGGTATTAGTAATAATTATTTCGTCGATCATTTGTATATAAGAGCACTTCAAACGTTGGCTAAAGTATAGCAAAAATAGTGTATTTTGTCAACAAATAATATATCAAGGGTCAGACCCTTGACGGCACTTCCTATTATGCTAAAAGAACTAACTTGGCCTTCATTTCCTTTAGATCGTAGATAGCAAAAGTTGGTTTCCCGAATTGAGCCGCAATTTCCCCCGGATTTAAAATCACAGTCTTATCAATTCGTTCTTCCCAAGGAGTGTGAGTGTGGCCATAAAAGACAATGTCATATTTGCCTTCCGACGCCAACTTTCTGGCGTAGAAATCATAATGAGTAAAAGCAAGTTTCTTTTTTTCTAGATTAATAACGCCAAAGTCTTTAAAAAATTCAAGCTTTGTGGGGTATATGAGCCCGGAGTCAAGATTGCTATTTAATTCAAAATCAGCGTTACCCAGGGCGAGGTAGACTTTTTGCAACCAGCTATCAAGCTCCCAAAAAGCTTCTTCTGTTTGTATATCACCACAACAAATAACAGTTTTGATCTTTTCAGAATCAATTATTTCCTTAGCCTTTGCTAAATATGCCAAATTGCCGTGGATATCACTTATAACTGCTATTTTCATATTATTATTATACCAACTATACCAACAAACAAGAGAACTCAACGGCTCTTATTAATTATTGTTCGAACAAAGTGAGAACTCTTAATCATCAAGGTTTTGCAAACTTCTCAGTTCCTTCGAAAAATATATATTGTTCGAGCGATAGCGCCCCCCGCCGCTGGAGCGAGAACTATTCTCTTTTGTTACTCTTCTCATTGATGAGAACTTTCTCTCCACTTTGTCTTGTCAAAGTGGAGCAAACCACCCGACTAGACAGATTTGTAAAGTATTATTCATTTCGTTTATTCAACTTTAAAAAGCTGAACGCTTCTAGCGCCCTACGGGTAAGCATCTTTATTAAAGGTTCACTCACTCATTCTTTCTCTTTACAAACTGATAGTCGGAGGATAAGTGAAAGGAGAAAGAAACAAATTTTCGGCTTCGAACTGATGGCCGAATAAGCTAATACTGCAGAGACCATATTTGCACAAGGTTGAACCTTGTGCAAATAAATGTCGGAGGCTACAATAGTAGTCTCTTTTGGATGACATTATTGTTCGAGTGATAACGAGAACTATGCAAGCTTCTCGCGGGTTTTATACAGAGCTTGCCGAATGTGTTCGAAGAGTATTCTTTATTCTTTTGGCAAAGTTGCTTTGATTGAAAGGTTTTTTCTACCTTGGGAATCAATCTCGGTGAGTTTTACCTTGACTTCTTGACCTTCTTTGAGAACATCTGTTACTTTCTCAACTCGTTCATTAGCAATCTGTGAAATATGGACAAGACCTTCTTTGCCAGGCATAAATTCAACAAAAGCGCCAAAGTCCATAATCTTGATTACTTTGCCATCATAGATTTTACCTATTTCTGGCTCAGCAATTATACTGTTGATAATAGCGACTGCTTCGTCTGCGGCTTTGCTATCGACGGCGGCAACAACTACGGTTCCATCATCTTCAATATCAATTTCAACGCCAGTATCGGCGATGATTTTGTTGATGACTTCGCCACCTTTGCCGATCACTTCTCGGATTTTTTCTGGGTTAATGTGTAGAGTCGTGAGTCGAGGCGCATACTTTGAAAGTTCCGTTCGGGGTTCTTTGATGGCGGTTTCCATTACACCAAGGATTTCCATTCGAGCGGTGTTGGCTCGTTTCATGACTTCTGTCAGAAACTCTATTGTTAGTCCTTTGACTTTGATATCCATCTGAATAGCGGTGATACCATTTCTTGTCCCAGCTGCTTTGAAATCCATATCACCAGCAAAATCCTCAGCTCCCATAATGTCTGTCAGGATTATATGTTTTTTGTTTAGATCACCATCAATCGTCATAAGCCCCATCGCGATCCCAGCGACGTGAGCCTTGATCGGTACCCCGGCATCCATTAAAGAGAGCGAGGCTCCACAGACCGATCCCATTGAGCTAGAGCCATTACAGCTAAGGATGTCCGAAACAACCCTGATCGTATACGGGAAGATTGTCTCCTCTGGCAGGACAGCCTCTATAGCTCTTTCAGCTAAAAAACCATGACCGATGGCACGTCTTCCGGCACCAAGTCGACCCGTTTCGCCATAAGAAGCAGGGGTGTCGACATAGTGATGCATAAATTTTTTACTAAAATCTTGATCCATTGATTCTACAATCTGGGCTTTTGATGGAGAGGCGAGAGTCGTCGTCGATAATACCTGGGTTTGTCCTCTTTGGAAAAGGCCTGAACCATGAGTTCGAGGTAGTATCCCGACTTCACTTGAGAGTGGTCTGACTTCGTCGAATTTACGATGATCAGGGCGAACACCGTCGTCAAGGATTGATCGTCTAACTTCTTCTTTGATGATTTTTTCAAAAGCGGCCGTAACATCGGCTTCCTCGAATTTTTCGCTAAACTCACCCTTAACCATATCTTCTAGTTCGGCGATGAGCATGTTTCTAGCAATTTTATCTTTATGACGGATAGAGTCTCCAAGTTTTGTATTTAGATATTCAGCAACGGAAGCATAAGCTTCTTTTGCGGGGAGTTTTAACAAATACTTTTGGACGGTGACATCCTGGTCTTTGACGATTTCAGTTTGAAGTTTAATTGATGATTGGATTGCTTTAAAGCTCAATTCTAGTGCTTGGGCGATTACTTCTTCAGGGATTTCTTTCGCGCCACCTTCAATCATGGTGATGGCGTCCTTTGTCCCGGCGACTAAAATATCAAAAGTAGAATTTGCTAACTCCTCTACCGTTGGGTTAATAACAAATTTGTCATCAACTTGTCCAATGCGGACTGCGCCAAGCGGACCCTCGAAAGGGGCACCGGTTAACATCAAGGCTACCGAAGCGGCATTTAAGCCCAACACAGCTGGGTCAATTGTCCCATCCAGCGATAGGGGGGAGACAATGACTTGAACCTCATTCATATAGCCCTTGGGGAACATCGGACGTATAGAGCGATCAATCATACGAGAGCGCAAAATGCCTAGCTCGCTTGGCCGACCTTCACGCTTAATAAATCTTGAGCCAGAAATTTTACCTGTTGCGGACCATTTATCCTGGAATTCAACAGTTAGAGGAAAATAATCGATATCCTCCTTGATATTTTTAGAGATGACGGCTGTTGCCAATACAACTGAATCGTTGTAGCGAGCAACAACGGCTCCGTCTGCCAAAAGGCCCATCTTGCCGATTTCAAAAGACATTTTTGTCCCCGAAAAATCGGTTTCATAAACCTTTGCTTTATTTTGAGTATTCATAATACTCCTTTCTGCCCCAACAAGGCTAGGCGATTGAGTATCGAAAACCTGTGAGGTCTTGGTGAATAGGAGCCAGAGGGAGAAGCTGATTTTGGTCCAATTGAGCTTGATGCTCAAATCAAATCCGTCTATGTATTATCTCTGACGGAGGAGCTCCCTGTCTCTGATCCCTATTCGTGAATTTGCTATTAATGAACCAATTGCTCCCCAATTTGTCTTGGAGAGAGGTCGACTCACTATTTGCGTAAACCTAATTTTTTGATAACTGCTTCGTAACTTTCTTTGTTTTTCTTGGCCAGATAATCCAGTAAACGACGACGTTTACTAACCATTTTCAGCAAGCCACGACGTGAGCTTTCATCTTTTTTGTGAGATTTCAAATGGTCCGTCAGGCGTTTAATTTTTTCAGTGAAGACTGCAACCTGAACTTCTGGCGAACCAGTGTCCTTGGTGCTACGAGCAACTTCTTTTCTTAATTTATTTTTTTCATCTTTTTTCAGTGCCACAGAAACTCCTCTATTATTATCTTTAACAATTTAATTATAGCTGATTTTGATCAAAATTTCAATGGTTTCCTTGGGTATCAGCTATTATCGAGTCCATTGTTTGTGCTTGTTGAATATTAAAATCACCAATTTTCGTCCTCCGAAGTGCCGTTAGATAGGCTCCACAGCCGAGCTCTTTGCCAATATCTTCAGCCAAGGTTCTAACATAGGTGCCGCTTGAACACAACACATCTACAACAAGTTCTGGCCAGACGTATTTTATTACTTTGATGTTGTAAATTTTAATCTTTCTTGGCTTTATCTCAACTAGTTCTCCCTTTCGAGCTAGTTTATAGGCTCTTTGTCCATTTATTTTGATAGCAGAGTGTTGAGGCGGTGTTTGTTCTATCAAACCAATAAAGTTTTTTAAAACAGCTTCAATATCAGACTTTTCTATTTCCTTAGCATTTATGTTTTTTGATATTTCGCCCTCAGGATCACCTGTTGTGCTGGTTTTGCCAAAGCATAAAGTCGCTTGGTATTCTTTGTCTTGTTTCATATAGTTAGCTTGATTTTTTGTTTCAGCGCCAACCAAGATTAGTAAGAGACCAGTGGCGAAAGGGTCTAAGGTACCGGCATGACCAACTCGGAGACGCGGACTATTTGGTACCAGCTCCTGGCTATTACCCAGTTCGCGAGAGATCGGTGGTAGTTGAACATTTTGGGTCTTTAATCTGCCACGAATCTTTGCAACGCAATCAAAGCTAGTCCAGCCAGATGGTTTGTCGATAAGGATTAGATCTTTTGAAATATTCATATGTAGTATTGGAACATACTATTTATCGTCTTGCCAAGTTCTAATTTCGGCATTTTTATTACCAATCCCGTCGATTTCTGCAGGAGAGTAAGGAATATTGTCTTCATCGAGAGCGGTTCCAGGCTTGTGATTTTCTAGAATTGTCCCTAGTGGTTTTATGGTGTCTTCTGTAGCTTTTGAATCATCGATATCAATTGCTGCGGGGTTTTCGTCGATCACCTGGTCAATCGACTCAATTGCTTTTGAGATTGGATCATCAGAAAAATCGGCCAAAATAACCTCTTTAGGCAACTCTTCGGCCGCAACTTCGTTTTTGATTTCTACTTGAGGGACAGGTTGAGGATCAAGTGTTGGCATTTTTTTGCCTTGTACCTGAGCAAGTGCAGAGATTGCTTGATTTAAGGCGGCTTTGAGGGTAATATTGGTTGCTTCAAATTCAATTCTTTTGGTATTGCCTTTTTGATTTGGAAAAGTAATCACCTTAGTTAGGTCAATATCAGCTTTGGTTTGGATCATTCCCCAAATTCTATTTTCTTCGTTTTCGAATAGCAAAAGTGATGTTTCGGCATCTGGGATATTGGTGAAATAGTCTTCAAAGATAATTCTCAAATCGTCGGTCGTAACATTTTTGAGGTTCGAGTTTGTTGCCGTAGTTGCGGCGAGAGCTAGGTGAAAATCCTGGTTGTACTCCAATTTAGATAAGATGTCGCCCCATAATTTTAATGTATTTACAGATCGAGCTTTGTAGAGGTGATTGATAATCTCTTGTTGTTTTGCCCCTGCGGCCAGCATTTGAGCTGAAATTGTCAGTGATTTCGGAGTTGTATTGCCGTATTTGTAACTACCGGTATCGGCGATGATCCCAGTCAAAAGACAGGTTGCGACTTCTTCATCGAAATTGCCAGCACCGAAGGACTCGATGATAGAGACCAATATTTCACAGGTTGAGGTGGCGGTCAGATCGACAAAATTAACAGTCCCAAAATATTCATTGCCTGGGTGATGATCGACATTTACAATTGGGGTTTCAAAGAATAACTCAGTTTCCCTATCATAAACCGAGTCGATTTTAGTAACGGACGGTGTGTCCAGGACAAAGATCAAATCATATTTAAAACTTCCTTGGACAAATTCGATATCGCTTTGATTTATTTTGCCTTGCTTAGGCGTAATAATAACGTTTACAAAGTTATCTTCGTGATTGTAGCTGAGCTTTTCGAGAGGTATCTTTTGATTATCAAACCTTAGGATGAAATCCCGAGTGCCAGCGATGGTATTTCTGATTTTTGTCAGATTTGGCAGAAAACTATAATTATCCTTGATCTTCTCGCTAGAAACTAGACTTACTTCCTTGCCTAGTTTTGTTAAAACCTTTTCTAGCGCCAACATTGAACCTAGGGCATCACCATTTAAATTTGAATGGCTGACGATCAGTATCGAGTGATTGTCTTTGATCAATTCATTAATTTGTTGTTTTGGTGATAATTCCATAGAGCTTCTTTGTTTAGTGAAGCGCCATCATACCGCAAAAAGTCCTATTTGTCAATGAAAGTGAGAAATACATATTGCGGTTACACATTTTATTTCTTATACTAAACAAAGTATAAAGCTAATAAAGGGGTGAAATATGGACTTTATAAACATAAATGTTCCGGGTGGACAGTCTCATGTCGAAGCACCACAGACGAAAAGACGTAAAAAGGGTTTTTTTAGCAAACTGATCAAACCGATTGATTATGTATTAAAGGCAATAATATATTTTACAATCTTTGCTCTGCCGCTTGTATTTTCACCGCAAACCTATGATGTGCTCTCATTGCCCAAACAGGTTTTTCTCGGTATCTTTGTCCTAATTGCCTTAGTCTTGTGGCTGACGAAAATGATGATCGCTCGCGATTTTAATATCAGAAGAACTCCTCTTGATGTTCCAATCATGATTTTTGGTGCAATTTATTTAATCGCTTCACTAGTTTCGGTCTCACCACTCACTAGCATTATCGGCTTTTATGGTCGCCTAGACGGCAGCTTTATAACTGTTCTTTACTTTATTATCCTTTATTATCTCATTACAAATAACCTTAGAAGCAAAAAAGAGGTTATGGGGGTGGTACTTACTTTGATAATGTCGACTATCATTGCCTCTATATTTGCTTTTATGCAAATGTTTGGCGTTTATATCTTGCCTTCAGAGATTACCAAAGCAAAAGTTTTTAACACCATTGGTAGTCTGAATGCTTTGGCTGTTTTCATCATGGCGGCGATACCGATTACGGCAGCTTTGTCTTTACGCAAGGATAATGAAGCACGGATTTCTTTTGCCGGAACGAGCGTTTTGCTCTTTATCCTTTTAGTCCTAGTTAATATCAAGGCAGCTTGGTGGGGGCTTCTTGCAGCCTCAATCATAATGGTAGTATTGCAAGCGATGGATAAAAAAGCGGATAAGAAATGGCTTGCTATGCCGGCTCTACTGGGCTTGCTATCCCTGGCTTTTATATTCACCGCTAATTTCGGCCTGAATATCCAAAAAGAAATACCACTCGACAACAAAAATTCAATAGCAGAAGTCAAGCAGGCGATCAAAGAAAGACCGGTCTTTGGTTCTGGGCCAGAGACTTATGCATACGATTTTTCGAAATTTCGTGCCGCCGAGATGAATAATCAAGAGAATTGGTCCTTAAGGTATGATAAAGCGCACAGCGAATGGCTCACAAATGGCGCGACGGTGGGGATATTAGGGACAGTTGCTTATGCACTCTTGATTGTTATCGCTGTTGTGACCGGTTTTTTCAACTATCAAAAAGCAAATGACGAGGGGATGAAGTATGTCACTCTGGGGGCAACAGCCACAGTTGTTGGAATTGGCATAATGAGCTTTTTTTACTATTCAAATTTTGCCCTGATGTTAGTCTTTTGGGTCGCCTTAGCTCTAATCGGAGCCGCTAGAAAATCATCCGAGGCTAGCGAAGATGATGTACAAGACCTCAATCTAAAGAATGCGTCGTTGGAAGCAAAGGTCTTCTCAACTGTCTTTTTTGCTCTACTCTTTGTGGGGGCGTTTTATGGCATCTACTTTGCCGGGAAAACCTATGCCGCAGACTCAACCTACCGAAAGGCGTTATTAAAAACTGACAAAGCCGAAAATCTGGTCGCGTCAGAGGCACTCTTCAAGAAAGCAATTAATCAAAATGGCTATCGAGAAACTTACCGATTGTCACTTTCGAGGGTGCTTCTTGTAGAAGCAAATCTTGAAAATCAGAAAGCGGAAAAGGTGAAGGATGTTAAGAAAATCCAGGATTATCTATCTCGTGCGATTGACCAAGGGAAATTAGCGGTTAATACAAACCCAAACAGTGTTTCAAATTGGGAAGGGATGATCATTGTCTATCGAAATGCAGCTCTATATGCAACAGGGGCGGTTGATTGGATTGAGAGAAGCTATCAAGAAGCACTAAAGCTAGAGCCGACAAACCCAGTTTTGGTTAATGGCATCGGCCAGGTGTATCTAACCAAAAACGAAACAGACAAAGCCGCTGAATACTTTAACAGGGCGATAGCCTTGAAAAAAGACTTTGCCGACCCTCATTACAATCTGGCGCTGGTTTACAAAGACAAGAAAGAATACGACAAGGCGATAGCAGAAATGAACCTTTACCTAAAAGCAGTACCAGATAGTACCGAAGCCAAAACAGAGTTAGAAAACATCAAAAAGCTAAAAAATAATCCTGAAGCCACGACCGCCGAAGAAACAAGCCTACGAGGACAGCCGCCAGCCACGACAGGCACAGACGCGACCAATCAAAACAACACCTCAAATAACAATAACAACCAAGAATGACCCGAGGAGGGTTGATGTATAAAGTCAAATTTATAATTAACCTTTTAATATTAAGCTTGGTTTTAGTAATTCCTGTTAGCACAAATGCGATGTCTAGCTCTGGCTATCGAATTGATGCCTATGAGATTAACTCTTTTGGTGGAGTTGGTTCATCAGCGAACTACAAATTAGTGACCTCAGGGGGCGAGCCCTTCGCCAAAGAAGGCTCTAGTGCTTTGTATAAGCTTGGACCAGGCTTTCCATATGAGATAAGCTATGGGATGAGGGTTAGCTTTACGAACAATAGTGAAGGTATCCACAAAAGTGATTTACCTTCGAATGTTAATCTCGGTAATCTCCAGGCCGGCTCTCCTGTTACAGCAAGTACCGATATCAAAGTCAAGACAGATGCTCCTGAGGCATACAGTTACAACATTGCTGTCAACCGAAGTGACGCAGATACAACGCTGGACTTGGCAACCAATAGTTCTGTTAACATGCCAGACAAAACAGCTTGGGACCCAGCCGCAAATGGCGGACTTGGCAACGCTGTTACTTGGGGTGGGACCGGGCTGGGTTTTTGTGTTTTCGCCTCAACCGCAACTAAAAGTACGACTTGGTGGGGCACAGGTTCAACGAAAACTGATGCAAACAACAAATATGCTGGGTTCCCAGCTACAGCAAAAACAGTCATGAATCAATCTGGCTATACTTCTGGCGATACAACGACGTCAATTGGCTACAAGCTAGACATTGATCCAGGACAGAGACATGGTTATTATGATGGGGTTATTGTATTTACAGTGACGATGGCGTTATAATTTGTGATAATCGTTGACAACGGTTATTCCAGATTTCATAATTAAATTAGCAAAAATAAAAAGAGAGTTTATGATTAGCGTGAGGGCGAGAAGTAATATCCAAAAGGTTTTCGGTACAACCTTGTTTTTGCTTCTCTTTTTGTTTGGACTAGTTCCGCAAACATATGCGGCGTTGGTTGGAAGTCCCAAAGATACATTGACCCGTGAAGCAGTATCTGTGGCCGCGAACCACGCTATTCAATTTGTAACACCGACCGGTGTTGCAAATGGGAATAATATTACTTTAACCTTTGAGACTGGGTTTAATATAGCCAGTGTCGTCACAGCAGATGTGACTGTAGAGGGAGCAGCCGTGACTTCGGCGACACCAGTAAGCCAAGTTTTAACAATCGTCTGTGGTGCTGGTAACGTTGTGGCGGCGGCAGGGACTGTTGATATTGCGATAAACAATAGTCATGTCACAAATCCAGGGTCAGCGGGCGATTATACAATTACAATCGGTGGTACTTTTGGTGATACGGGGGTTTTATCTGTACCAATACTGACCAATGATCGCATAGCGGTGACGGGCGATATCGGCTTTTCTATTACCTTCTCACTATCGTCTGCTAGTTGTGCCCTTGGCACCCTCACAACGGGCTCTGTTGCAACATGTGGGCCATTTTATTTTACTGTAGGCACCACCGCAGGTTCCGGCTATACAGTCACGGTCCAAGACCAAGGCAGTGGAGCAAGCCCGGGATTATATAAAAGCTCAACAGCAACAAAATTAATCGCAACCTCAGACCAAGCTCTGACTGCAGGATCAACGGAAGGATACGGCTTGCAAGCAGCAATTCGGACAAGTTCTCCGACTATACCAGCCAAATTTACCGTTGGGGGCACGACGGTTGCTGGTTTACTGCGGACGGCGGATACGATCGCCTCATCTACAGGTGCGACTACAGTTAATCACGAGGTTAACGTAACACCAAGAGCGGCAATCATTGCGGGAACGCCAGCCGGTTCTTATGGTGACACTCTAACCTTTTTAGCAACAGGTAACTTTTGATGAAAAGCGACAAAATAAATAAAATAATTAGCCTAATGCTTGCGCTAGCTCTTTTGTTTGTGGCAGTGCCAACGGCGAATGCAGCTGCACTTGCTAGTTTGTCTGACACGATGACTCGGATCAAAGTATCTCAGACCTCAAATCACGATATGCGCTTTCAGGTAATTACAGCGATGTCATCAGGTACTTTTACTATAAACTTTAATACGGCTGGGTTCAACGCTGGCTCTGTTGATTATACTGACATAGACCTTCGGTATGGTTCATCATCAGCCCAAGTTTATGGGACTTGTGCATCGAGTTGTACTGAGGCACCCTTAGCCGCCGCGGCCGGGGCGACAAACACCTGGGGAGCTGTCTTTGCTACTAATACAGTTACATTTTCATATCCAACCGGCGGCCAAGTTGCAATCGCTGCTAATGACTTTGTTCGTATAGAAATAGGCGATAATGCAGCTTTTGGGGTAACAGGTAACGCCTGGATAACAAATCCGGGAACATCTGGGTCAAAGTCACTTGCTATTACTTTCCCAGCAGATTCAGGGACAATCGCGGTCCCTATTGCGACAGAGGATCAGGTGGTGATAAGTGCTACAGTTGATCCCAACATTACCTTTCAGATTTCCTCTAATTCGGCCAGCCTGGGAACAATGATTACTGGTGCGGTTGCGACGGCGTCCGACATAACATTAACGATGGGGACGAATGCGGTTAGCGGCTACGTGGTGACGATATTAGATGAAGGTAGTGGTGCTTCTGATGGATTGTACAAATCGTCAGCGCCGACAAGATTAATTGATTCGGCGACCGCAACACTAGCCGGTGGAACCGAAGGGTATGGAGTAAAGGCAATCACGGGGACAGGCAGTCCAACCATATCGGCTCCATATTCTACCGCTGGGGCCGAGGATGTGGGGGCCTTGCAGAGAACAGCGCAAAGTTTAGTGACCTATAGTGGCCCGACCGGAGCGACGAACCAAACAGCAACTTTACGGGTTAAGGCAGCGATTTCAGCCTCAACTCCTGCTGGATCTTATGCTGATACTCTGACATTAATCATGACAGGTACTTTTTGATGAGCTTCTTGACTAGGTATAGAAAACTGCTGGTTTGCCTAGCAACCATTTTTTTGTTACTTCCAATAATCCCGACCACTTATTCTGCCGAGGACGAAAAAGGCTCAGGGATTACCGTTGGACCCCCGGTCGTCGAATACACGATAGAAAGAGGAAAAACAGTTAGCGGGATTGTAAAAGTAAATGACTACAATCCTGTGGCTGTGACGCTATATCCTCAGGTTTCTGATTTTGGAGCAAAAAACGAATCAGGCCAACCTGCTTTTTTTGAAACGGATCCAAATCGAAAATATTCATTATCAAACTGGGTAAAATTCTCTCCAGATCCAATATATCTTGCAATCGGAGAGTTAAAAGCAATCCAATATCAAATAGTGGTGCCAGAAGACGCGGAGCCAGGAGGTCACTACGGGGTTTTGTTTTTCTCAACCAAATCACCGAACGATGTCAAGGAAGGTGAAGCCAAAGTCACAACGAATCTAAAAGTTGGTCAATTAATTTTAGTTAAAGTGCCAGGAGAAATCACCGAAAAAGGTTCAGTTGCTTCTTTCAAAACAAAAAAATATTTTAACTTCATGCCTCAGATTCATTTTTACAAAACAACTGAGAATATAGATGACCAAGGTCAAATAATAGCAAAAAAAGAGTGGAATCCGAGCTTCACCTGGGAAATAGGTTTTTCTACGAAAATTCAAAATAATGGGAATATACACTTCAAACCAAAGGGTAAGATTAGTATAAAAAATATCTTGGGCAAAAAAGTGAACTCCCAGACGGTAAATTCTGAGGAAGGGAATGTTTTGCCAGACAGCGTTAGGCTTTTTGAAAATGAATGGAAGCCGTCTTGGTGGCAGTTTGGCTATTTCAGAGGTGATTTGAACTTAATCTATGGTTTAGATCAAACCTTGACTGCTTCTGCCAGCTTTCTGGTGATCCCCTGGTGGCTAGTTGTTGTTCTCATACTCCTCGTAATCGTCGTCGTAATCGTGATTCGTAAAAAAAAGAAAAAGAGACACAAACAGTAGCTATCCTTCGAGCGTTAGCGAGAAGTTCGCAAAACCATAACGTTTATTAGTTCTCGTCGCGTGCGCACTCCCTACGGGACCCCCGCTGGGTCTCGAACAATATTCTTCGAAGCACAAAGTGCTGAGGAGTCTACAATCTGTAAGTACAATAGTTCTCACTAATAGCCTCGAACAGTAGCTATCCTTCGAACACATTCGGCAATCTCCTTGAAAAATCTAAATATTAAATATTAGCTGAGATTATATATGAATTAGCGTCTTTGCTTATCCCATAACCAAGATTCCAATTTGTTTCAACTTTAGCGATGTTGTTTTCCAGATAACCAGTGATTGAAAAACCAACCTCTGCAGTTATTTCAACCTGTTGGGCTTTCGATATGTTGTCTATCGGAGCTATCTCGTTAGCTTCGAACGAAGTTGTGGGGGGCACTACTGAGCTAGCTGCTTTTATGGAGACCGTATCTACAGCAGGTTCAACTGTAATGTTTGAACCCAAGGCAGAGTTTAAAACGTTTGTACCAAGGCCATCGTTAGCCAAGACGCGGGCATTTGAGATTGAGAGAGTTGAATCACTTGGGGCCAAAGCCTTCAAATTAATGTTTATTAGTTTGCCTTTGGTACCCCTATAGCCATGAGGTAAGCCGCATTTAAAATCAACTTTGTTATTGTCTGTTTTGGGTTGATATATAAAAAGCTGGCAAACTGAGCCATCGTAATTTGCACTTACAATCTCAAGATTATTTGGGACATTGATGATGGCTTCAAAGGCGTTCACTGCCTGCAAATCAGAGCTTACCATGAGAGAGGTTGAGAAGTTTTCACCGACACGAGCCTCTATTGATTTTTGGTCAAAATAAAGATAAGCACCAGGCTCAGAGAGAGCAAAAAGACCGGCCGGGACAAAAAGTAACAATAAAAGCAATGTTGATAGAATTTTAGTCATATGTATAGCCCAACAAAAAAAAGAGGCTTCCCCCCTCCAATTAATAATATATTTGAGTTTTTATTTTAGATTTGTGATTATATCAGTAAATTAGCAAAAAGTCAACCACATATTCCGGTCGAGTACATCGGTAACAACTTCTGTTGTTTTCTTAAAGTATCTTC
>JBAXEY010000011.1:0-17524 GCA_037140175.1 bacterium
GGGAACAGTGTCTGGTGGGTAGTTTGACTGGGGCGGTCGCCTCCTAAAGAGTAACGGAGGCGTTCAAAGGTAGGCTAGGTCCGGATGGAAATCGGATCGATAGTGCAAACGCATAAGCCTGCTTGACTGCAAGACTGACAAGTCGCGCAGGGACGAAAGTCGGAGTTAGTGATCTGCTACACTTCAAGTGGGAGATGTAGCACTCAACGGATAAAAGCTACCCCGGGGATAACAGGCTGATTGGGTCCAAGAGTCCACATCGACGACCCAGTTTGGCACCTCGATGTCGGCTCGTCGCATCCTGGGGCTGAAGCAGGTCCCAAGGGTTTGGCTGTTCGCCAATTAAAGCGGTACGCGAGCTGGGTTCAGAACGTCGTGAGACAGTTCGGTCCCTATCTGTCGTGGGCGTTGAAATTTGATGGGAGTTGCTCCTAGTACGAGAGGACCGGAGCGAACGAACCTATGGTGTATCGGTTGTTCTACCAAGGGCATTGCCGAGTAGCTATGTTCGGAAGGGATAAGCGCTGAAAGCATATAAGCGCGAAGCCCACCCAAAGATTAGATTTCGTTATAGACCCCTTATAGACCATGAGGTTGATAGGCTCTACGTGTAAGTGCGGTAACGCATTAAGCTGAGGAGTACTAATAGGTCAATGACTTAATTTGTTAACTGATTTTGTTCTTAAATCTTTTAAGGGTTAAATCAGTTGTCGACTGGTAATTTATAGCCATCAATGGTTATATGACTGCGCTTTAGTCGCTAGTCACCCAGCCCTTTGCACGTTTAGGCAGATGGTTTACGAAGCTAGAAATAGTCTTAGTAAGCTCTCTAACAAAACAAACAAAAGGCTGGGTGTCTGGTGGCTATGGCGAGGAGGTCACACCTGTTCCCATCTCGAACACAGAAGTTAAGCTCCTCTGCGGCGATGATACTTGGGTCATCAAGCCCTGGAAAAGTAGCACGCTGCCAGTTTATGAAAAAAGATTCCGTAAGGAATCTTTTTTCTTTTAAAGCTTTTTTCTTAAGATTGAATTAATCGGATATAATCTTGAAAGCTTAACAACTGCTTTTTGATTTTTTGTACCTGGGTTAATCTCATTCAAGCCATGATTATTCATATCTGATAAACCCAAGATTTCTTCTTGATGAAGCTCTGACGGAGTTAGGATCTCTATTATATCTCCTACTATCAATTTGTTTTTGACAGTGATGATATTGTTTTTATCGACTATAATGCCAACATATTCCCAACTATTTTTTTGATTACGGTTATCTGATGTCTCACCTAGCTTGGCATCATTAAATATAAACCCAGTTGTATATTCTCTGTGATTAAGTTTTTCTAGCTCTATTTCCAGGTTCTTTTTGTCTTTTTCCCGATATTCACCATTTTTGATTAATAATAAAGCTTCTTTATATGCTCTAGCAGTAGTAGCAAGATAATATTCACTTTTGTTCCTACCTTCTATCTTGAGCCCAGTTACTCCTGAGTCTAAAATTTCAGGTAGATGTCTTATCAACCTTAAATCCTTTGATCCCATAATATTGGTGCCACTCTCGCTTTCCTCGATTTGATGAAATTGTCCTGGGCGCATCTTTTCTTCTAAATACATCTTATATTCCCACCGACATGGCTGAGCACATTTACCAAGGTTGGCCGAACGACCACTCATATAGGAAGATAATAGACATCGGCCGGAGTATGAAATACACATTGCTCCATGGACAAAAATCTCCAGTTCCATCTCTGGTACTGATTTATGTATCTGTTTTATTTCATCGAGACTTAGTTCACGGGCCAAAACAATTCTCTTTACCCCGTTTTTTTTCCAAAATTTTACACTCTCGATATTGACAGTATTTGCCTGTGTGGATAAGTGTATCGGAATCTTAGGAATTACTCTCTGAGCAATAGCAAAAACACCAGGATCAGAGATAATAAATGCGTCTGGGCTGAAGCTAGAAACCTTTTTTATATCACTTTCTAAGTCCTTTAGATGTTCATTATGAGCGAATATATTAAAGGTGACAAATAATCTTTTATTAAGCTTATGTGCATAAGATATTGCCTCGGATATTTCTGCTAGGTCAAAACGAACCTCGGCTTTGCGAAGAGAATATTTATTTAAACCAACATAAACAGCATCGGCTCCATATTCAAAGGCGATCTGAACTCTCTCTAAATCTCCGCCTGGGAGGATCAACTCGGGTGCTTTAATCATCGGTTGATTATAACAAAATATAACCAGAATTACCACTTATCCACAATTAACGTAAAAAGTACTTGACAAATATAAACCTATATGATAGTATATAGTTGTAATCATTCAGATTACCTTGATAACTAAAGAATTTTGTTGGAGGGTCAGACTAAACCCCTGCCATAAGGTCATCGGAAGGACGCGTACCGCGTCAAAAAAAGCGGGATGTATCAATTAACTTGATCCCATTGCTTCTTCTAAAGACACATGAGCGAGGTTCGGTTGGCCCTCTTTTCGTAGATTCTTTTAATGATTAAAAAAAGGACGCCAATGTCTGAGCTGTGGGATTCGTACCCACGCGTGGATCTGGTGTCTTTTTTTATCTTTACAATCGTAGTAAAATTTATCTATGGGAAAAACGAAAACAAATATATGGCAAGCATTAGCAGTACCGGGCGTTATTTTGTTTATATTCGCTCTGGCAATATTAGGTATAATCTTTATTAGAGGAAGATTTCTATACGAACCAAAATTTACGACAACACTTTCTGAGATATCCACAACAACTAAAGAAACGTCAACTATTAGCGGCAAGACTAACCCAAAAGCAAAACTAGAGATTAATGGTAAGGTGGTTAAAATTGATAAGGGTGGTAATTTTAGCTATGTGCTTGCCTTAAACCCGGGCCAGAATAGAGTTGCTTTCACTCAAAATAATGGACCTGGCAGTAAGACCATAAAGACTGAATGCATTATTGTCCGCGAAATGAAAGTCTCAACCGGGACTGCCACACTACAAACAGGTCAGCCTAATTATAGAGGGAATTTATCAAATTCAGGACCAAAAGAAAATTTTGCGATTTTGTTTATAACTTTGCTTTTTATTAGTCTTATATATTACTACAAAAGCCACGCAAGCCTCAAAAAGCCTGGGTACAAACTCTTTACTTAAGCAAAATATTCCCTTATAATATATATTTAGTAAGTGCTAAGCATGGCACATATAGTGTCTATTCGTTTATTTTATGGCGAAAATCTAAGACACGTAGGAGAATTTATGTCGAAAGACACAATTACAATGGAGGACTTGCTAGCTTCCGAAGAAGAATCGTTTAAAGCTCTCTCAACCGGAGACACCGTTGAAGGTAGCATTGTTTCTATAAACAAAAACGGCATCTGGCTGGACTTGGGGAGATATGGCGGCGGTTTGGTTGTGGGTCCAGAAATCAAAGACCGCTCAACCGTCGCAAGCTTGAAGGTTGGTGACAATATAACAGCGAGCGTTATCGAAACAGAGTTTGAAGATGGGAATGCACTTTTGTCACTGAGAAAAGCATCGAAGGAAAGAACCTGGACATCACTGGTCAAACTAGCCGACAGCAAAGAAGTAATTACAGCCAAGCCATTAGATGCAAACAAAGGGGGTTTATTGATGGAAGTTGAGGGTGTCAGGGGCTTTTTGCCTGTTTCCCAGCTTTCTACAAAAAATTATCCTCGAGTAAGCGATAAAGATGAGATTCAGATGCGACTTGGTTCTCTGATCGGAAAACCTATTGAGGTTATTGTTTTAGACGCAAATGAAAAGGAAAATAAGTTAATTTTCTCGGAGAAAGAAGCAAAAAAGAACGAGATGTCTGAAGTAATCAACAAATTTGCTATTGGCGATAGAGTCAAAGGCACAGTTACGGGGATTGTTGACTTTGGCATATTTATTAATGTCAATGGAGTAGAAGGTTTGGTTCATATATCAGAAATTGCTTGGGACAAAGTCGAAGATCCAACCAAAATAACCAAGATGGGAGAGGAACTTGAAGCTTTGATTATAGGTATAGAAAAAGATCGTTTCTCACTCTCTCTAAAAAGGTTGACTGAGGATCCATGGGCTAAAACAGCAAGTCAATTTAAAGTAGGCGAAATCATAGAAGGTGAAATTACTCGGATTACGCCATTTGGAGCTTTTGCGAGAATACACGATAATATTGAAGCTCTTGTACACATCTCTGAGTTATCTGAAAAACATATTAAGGAACCGGGCGAGGTCGTGGAAGTAGCAAAAAAATACAAGTTTATTATCCTAAATATAGACCAGGCGAATCACAAGATTGCCTTATCCTTAAAATCAGTAAAAACAGCAAAGGACGAGCCAAAAACCGAAGAAAAAGCCGAGAAAAAAATAGCAAAAAAGGATGCCAAAAGCACAAAAGTTGAAGTGGAGAAAACAACTAAAAAAAAGACAGCCAAAGAGGGAAAATAGAATGTAGTTGCTAATCTAATTGAGCTATATATCGGAAAATATGCAAAGCCCCAATGTTGTCTTAGGAATAAAGGGGTTTTGTCTTTGAAAGAATAATATGAGTGAAGAAGAAAAAGTAAAAATACCAAGCATCATCTCTGTTGGAGATTTGGCTAAGAAATTAGGAGTCTCTGCTGCTTCTGTAGTGGCAGAATTAATGAAGAACGGCCTTATGGCTACAATCAATGAGAATATTGATTATGATACAGCTGCTATTATTGCTGAGTATCTTGGGGTGGAGGTAGAAATTGACCAAACCCAGCCCACTCAAGACAAATCAACCGAAAAGAAGAAAGTGGACGTCAAGGAAAACACACATTTGCCAGAGAGGCCCCCATTTGTTTCTATATTAGGGCACGTGGACCACGGCAAAACAGCTCTACTAGACAAAATAAGAGACACAAATGTTGTAGCGGGAGAAGCTGGTGGAATTACTCAGCATATAGGCTCCTATCAAGTGCAGAGAAAAAATAAGAAGATAACCTTTATTGATACTCCAGGACATTCCGCCTTTGAAGAAATGAGAGCTCATGGAGCACAGATAACCGATATCGCCGTAGTAGTAATCGCTGCCGATGACGGTATTAAGACTCAAACACTTGAGGCAATAAATCACGTTAAAAATGCACACACCTCCTTGATTATCGCGATTAATAAAATAGATAAACAAGACGCAGATCCACAGAGGATACTTCAACAAATGGCAGAAATTGGCTTGGTCCCAGAGGAATGGGGTGGTCATACTTTGGCTGTCCAAGTCTCTGCAAAGACGGGTGAAGGTATAGATGGGTTGTTGGATTTAATCTTATTGTTGGCTGATATGAAAAAACTTAGAGCTGAGATTGAGGTCCCAGCTTCAGGCGTTGTTGTAGAATCACACATGGATAGTGGCAAGGGCCCAGTCGCAACTGTTTTGGTTCAGAACGGGACCCTAAACGTAGGGGATTGTGTCCAAATCGGTGAGACCTTTGGTAAGGTTAGGTCTATGCATAATGATCTAAACAAAAGGATAAAATCAGCTCCTCCGAGCACACCGGTTAGGCTAGCGGGGATTAAACAAGTTGCGAAGATTGGTGAGTTTTTTACAGTGTTTGTGGACGAGAAGGGGGCCAAAACAGCCTGTGATGATTTTAAAAAATCTTGTGTTGTGAAAAGCTACCAGTCTGTTAAAAAACTGAACCTCGAATCTATCACAACCTCTATGGCTGATTGTAACGTAAAAGAGCTTGCACTCGTGGTTAAGACAGATGTTCAAGGATCGCTAGATGCCATTGAACAAGCCCTAGAAAAATATGTCACACCTGAAGTTAAGGTCAGAGTTGTTCACGGTGGAGTTGGAGAAGTTAACGAATCAGATGTGATGATGGCCTCAACTGCCAGTAATCTTATAATTGCTTTTAACACAAGCATACCATCTACAGTTCACCAAATTGCCAAAACAGAAAAGGTGAGTATCTCTAATTACAAAATAATTTATGAACTCCTAGACGACGTAAAAAAGGCCGTAGAAGAATTGCTTCCACCTAAAATAATAGAAATAACTCTTGGCAAATTGGAGGTCTTGCAAATTTTCTCAAATGCCAAGAAAGCGACTGTTATTGGGGGAAAAGTTATTGAGGGCAAAATTGATAAGGGAGCAAAGGCAAAAGTTATCCGTAAAGATGAGTTAATTGGACAAGTTAAGATAACTTCTGTTAGAAGGGGCAAAGACGAAATACCTCAAGCACAGATAGGGATGGAGTGTGGTCTAGGGACTGAAGGGGACGTTACTATCCTAGAAAAAGATTTAATAGTTGCATTCGTTCAAAATGAACAAAAACAAACGCTTGATATAAAGATATAATATGAGTAATAGAATTTATCAAGTCAACGCTCTAATAAAAGAAGAGGTTGGCAAATTGATTCAGAAAGAAATTGCAGATGAGGCTGGTTTTGGAACGGTCAAAGAAGTTGAAGTCACAACGGACCTTCATTTTGCAACAGTTTGGATTAGCTATATCGGTCAAAACGAATTAGGATATTTTAAACTACTCGAATCGAAACGAAAAGAAATTCAGAAAAGATTAAATCGCACCCTGACGATGAAATACGTTCCTTTAGTGGAATTTAAGCAAGATCATTCTGGTGAATACGCGGAACAAATTGATGAAGTGATTAGATCGGTTGGCCAATAAAAGGGAAATTATCATTGACAACAATCTAGAAAAACATTATCTTACTTAATAGAAATGAGGAAGAAATTATGACCCCAAATTCAATAAAAGTGTTGATTATCGAAGACGATCGCTATATATCAAAAATGTTTCAGTTAAAGCTGAGTTTGGATGGAATGGATGTCCAAGTTGCTGAGAATGGGCATCAGGGCGTCGAAAAGGTGAAGGAATTTATGCCTAATATCATTCTGTTAGATTTGTTAATGCCTGAAATGGATGGCTATGAGGTATTAGAGATTATAAAAGGAGATGATGAGACCAAAGATATCCCAGTTTTGATTATGAGTAATCTAGGACAAGAAGATCATGTCCAAAAAGCGATGCAGCTAGGAGCGCTTGGATACATTGTAAAAAGCCAATACACTCCGTCAAACGTATCTGAGAAAGTTAAAGAAGTTTTAGGCGCAAGGACAGATAACAAAAAAGAAGAATAATCAAAAAATGTAGTTGTCAATTTGTAGATGACCGTTCATGAAATCCTGAGCGGTCATTATTTTTTTACCCGCAGGCTTAAGAGACAGAAGCTCTAACGCAGTGGTGGACGTTCCGACTAGCAGTTGTCCATTTATTAATCTGACCTGTCCAGGACTAAGTTTTAGTTTGGTTGTGGCACTGCTCAGGATAATTAGCTTCTCTTTCTCCCAGTAGGTGAAGGCCATTGGCCAGGGGTTGTAAGCTCTAATTTGACGGTGAATTTTTGTAGCCGAAGATTCCCAACAAATCAAACCATCATTTTTACTAATTAGATGACAAAAGGTAGCGCTTTCGTTCTCTTGTTCTTTTAGTCGGATGTTACCATTAAGGTAATTCACTAATGTCTCCTCAATCTCATCACAAGCTAAAGTCGTCAACTTGTCAGTGAGGGAACGAGAGGTTTCATCTGCTTTGACCGGAATACTTTTTTTTAAAAGAATTGGACCAGCATCCATCTTTTTGGTCATTTTTAGAAATGTAATCCCCGCTACCTTGTCACCCTCAAGAATTGTGGTCTGTATTGGTGATGGCCCTCGATATTTTGGCAATAACGATCCATGGACGTTTACTGCTCCAAGCTTCGCGGAGGCTAAAGATCTTTTACTTAGAATATGGCCGTATGCAACGACTACTAGAATATCTGGCTTTAAATCTACCAAGGTCTTCTCAATCTCTACTGCTGACTCGGGCTTATAGAGGGGCAAATTGTTTACTCTGGCCACTCGCTCGACTTCTGAAGTAGTAAGTTTAAGTCCTCTTCCAAATGGTTTTGTGGGCTGTGTCAGAACAGCCACGATATTTGAATTAATTGCGATTAGCTTTATCAGTACTTGTGCCGCAATCATGGGTGTGCCTAGAAAGACTAATTTACAGTTTTTGATATCCATATTTGCATTATAACAAATTATATTCAAAACATACCTTAAATTCATAAGAAATCCACCGTATTTACTGGTAAATGATTAAAGTGGGGCTAAATATTGGAGGAAAGGAGATAATGACATTTGAATGGATCTACCTAAAATATATTATATATGAACAGTGGAATCTCCCGCACCACCACACTTTAGGATTAAATGAAAACACTTTTTGTGTTATAATCATCAAGAATTTGTACCTACAAAAAGCTGTCTGAGGAGGAGCTTTGGGATCTGGTAGTCCAGATTGGATTGCCCAGGTAGAAATCTGGGACGGGTCTGCTTGGGTAAAGTTGCGGATCGGCATTAAGGAAGAGATAAAGCAGAAAATAGTATGGGAATCAACGACTCTTGGACATATCTTTCACGAAAAAATCCTATCTAGGCTTGCAATACAGTGCAAATCCGCCTACAAAAAAAAATACAATGTAGAGCCTTATTGGTGGCTCACAGCCGAGGACATCACCATCCGGCTAATACAGCTACCCAAAGATAAGGTTCAAGACCTAGCAGAAAAAAACTCCTACAGTATTTTGGAAGATGACTTCGGTCAATTCCATTTCGATCTCAGCCCGGGAGTGGTCACTTGATTAGTGACCACTCCCATTTCATTTAGCCCTCTATGTCTAATTCGTTTTCAACCTCACGTAATAATCTTTTGTCTGAGATGAGATCTGTAAAAATAATACCATCAAGATGGTCATTTTCGTGTTGGATTACGCGGGCTAATAAACCACTAGCATTTATCTTGATTGTTTTGCCATCAATATCCATAGCGGTTGCCTTAATTTTTTTCGGCCTTGTGACAGGTCCGAAAAGGTTTGGGACACTGAAACAACCTTCTTCCATCTCAACTTTTTCTTTCGAGAAATTTGAAATATTTGGATTAATTAAAATCCTAAGTGGTATGTGTTCATAAATAATGTTACCATCATCATCTTTTAGACCGCGGGATTCAATGACTATTATTCGCAAAATTTTTCCAAGTTGTGGCGCGGCTAAGCCAAGCCCTGGCTTTGAGCGCAAGGTATCAACCATATCATTAATAAACCCCACAATTTCTGGTGTTATTTTGACAACTGGCGTGGATTTTCTTCTAAGAAAATTTGATTTGTATGTATATATTTTAAGTAAACTCATTAGATAACTCCCCAGGGTTCAACGTCAATTACCCAATCCTTATCAATAATCTTGCGTATTGTATTCGTTAGCTTAATTATCTCGTCATCGCTTCGGTTACTAAATTTTATAAGAATTTGCCACCTATATTTGTTGGCAACTTTTGGCAGGAATGATGGCGATGGTCCGATTGCTTCTATCTCGGGATCTGTAATGTTCTTGATTAAATTGCTAAAAGTTTTCTTTGCCTCAGCCTCAGCTTTCTCTGGAGTTGAATTATTATACATCAATTTGATTAATTGAGTAAAGGGTGGATAGCCCAATCCTTTGCGGTTTACAATTTCATTATCATAAAAACCAGAGTAATTGTGTTTTTGTGCAAAAACAATAGCAGGATGATCAGGCGTATATGTTTGAAGGATAACCTCACCGGGGTCATTCCCACGACCGGTTCTTCCCGCAACTTGGGTTATAAGTGAAAAAGTTTGCTCACTGGCATTATAGTCTGGCAGGTTAAGTGAAGTATCGGCCGTGATTATACCAACTAGCCCAATATTTGCTAAATCCCAACCTTTAGTTACCATTTGAGTTCCGATCAAGACATCAAACTTATTATTTGAAAAGTCATAAAAAATACTTTCGTGACTGCCTCTTTTTTGAGTGGTGTCTCGATCCATTCTGCCAATCTTGCATTCCTTGTTTACGATTTTTTTAAGCTCAAGCTCTACTTTCTGCGTGCCTGTACCAAAGTATTTTATGGCGAGACTATGACATTTTGGGCAAATAAAAGGTATCTTTTCGCTGTAATTGCAATGATGACAGACCAAGTCCATTTTATTGTAGTGAAATGTAAGTGAGAGATCACAATTTGGACATTTTGCGACATAGCCGCAATCTCGGCAATTAACAAAAGTAGACATGCCGCGACGATTAATAAACAATAAAATTTGTTTCTTTGAAGCAAGATTTTCTCTAATCCTTTTTATTAATAACTCTGAAAAAATACTATAATTACCGTATTTGTACTCGTTCCTCATATCGACTAAAGTAATTGCGGGTAGAGATAGTTGAATAATTCTTTTATTCAATGTATCTAAGTAATAGCGACCTTCTTGAGTTGCATAAAAACTATTAATAGAAGGGGTTGCACTACCGAGGATTAAATTACAATTTGACAATTCTGCTAGTTTTTCGGCGACCTTCACCGCATGATAACGAGGAGCCTGATCTTGTTTGTAGCTAGTTTCATGTTCTTCGTCTATTACAATAATGCCAAGATTCGAGACGGGGGCAAATAGCGCACTTCTCGAGCCAATGATTATATTCATTTTGCTGTCGAAAACCGCCTTCCAATTTTTGAAGCGCTCGGTTTCTTTCAGATAACTGTGGAAGAGGGCAACCTGGTCACCAAAACGGTTCTGGAAGACCTTTAACATCTGTGGTGTTAAAGAAATTTCAGGAACTAGCATAATCGCCTGTTGACTATTTTTGACCTTCTCCTCTATTAACCTCATATAAATCTCAGTTTTGCCCGAACCAGTCACACCAAAGATTAAATGTGGCTTATCTGTCTTGCTATTAATATTATTTAGAACAGTTTTCTGGTCTTTAGTTAGCGTGGGAATGGAGTCATTCTTTAGCGCAGGTTTAATTTGTGGTAATTGATGGCGGTCTTTTGACAATCCACTTGGTAGCATCGCCTGTAATACGATATCTAAGGAAGTTGCATAATATTTACTAATCCAATTTGCCAGTGAGAGATGGATATTATCCAAAACTGGTTTTTCGAATAGAACTTTCTCAATCTGTTTTGACTCGAAAGTTGGTCTCTTAGTTTTATCTATAACAATTCCAATCACGGATTTGTGTCTCAAAGGCACAAGGACTGCTTGACCAGGAATAAGGGTCTCAGTAGATTCATATGTTAAAACAGACAAATTTTGACCAAGGTAAACAAGTGGTGCAATTTCATAGTATTTCATAGGTATATTCTAACTTGCCAAGGTAATTTTAGCGAATCAATCTTTACCGAAGCGGAAAAATCGTATATCATATCTGAGTAATGGAAAGAATATGAAAAAGAAAAATAGAATTTGGCTAAGAGTAATTCTCTTGTTGGCTCTGGTGGTATTGGCAGGTGTTATCAGCTGGCCAAAAGAAACAAAAATACAAATTCCCAAGCCTAATATTAATTTTGAGAGTAAGGCTCCTTTTGTGAAAATAAAATTTAAAGGAGATCTAGTTAACTTTAAGATAAACTACAAAATCAAAGAAGGTCTCGACCTTCAGGGCGGAAGCTCAATTGTGTATGTAGCGGACCTTTCGAAGATACCCGATAAAGACAAGAGCAAAGCCATGGACTCATTAAAAAAGGTTATTGAAAATCGGGTAAACGCCTTTGGACTGACTGAACCGATTGTAAGAACTTCAAAAAGTGGTAATGAATATCGGGTGTCGGTTGAGCTGGCTGGAATAAAAAACACAGACGAAGCTCTAGACCTAATAGGGAAGACAGCCCAGCTAGAGTTTAAAGAATTTAAAAACAATGAGTTTGTCTTAACCGGCCTTAGTGGAAAAGAATTGAAGAAAGCCGACGTTACCTTTGACCAAAACACTAATGAACCACAAGTATCAATCCAATTTAATAGCGCTGGAGCAAAAAAGTTTGAGGAGATAACCGGTAGAAACGTTGGTCAGCCTATTGCGATTTATCTTGATGATAAAATTGTCTCTGCTCCAAAAGTAAACGAAAAAATAGTTGGAGGGAATGCTCAGATTACGGGAAAATTTACTTTTAATGAAGCAAAGACACTTTCTATTCAATTGAACGCAGGTGTACTGCCGGCCTCAATTAAGGTTATTGAACAAAGAACAGTAGGTGCTTCCCTGGGACAGGAATCAATTAACAAAAGTCTAATTGCGGCTGTTTTAGGGATAATTGCCGTTTGCATCTATATGTTGGTCTATTATAGATTTCTTGGGATATTTTCCACGATTGGCTTGGGTTTATATCTTTTATTTATGCTAGCAATATTCAAGCTATTCGGTGTAACCATAACAATGGCCGGGGTGGCTGGATTGATTTTGTCTATTGGCATGTCGATGGAAACTGATGTTTTAGTCTTTGAAAGAATAAGAGAAGAATTGCGGAAGGGTCATTCATTCATATCTGCTTCCAAGCTAGGGTTTAGGAGAGCATGGCCAAGTGTCCGAGACTCAAACGCGGTCAGTCTTATTATATGTGCAATTCTTTATACAGCAGGCGGAATGATTAGGGGATTTGCGATCACTCTGGCACTTGGAATTATTGTTGGTCTTTTCACAACATATTTTGGCACCAAAACACTTGTAGACTTGATTTCAAAAAGAAAGTTCACTTCTCGAAATTGGTTGTTTAGGGTCGAAAAATGGGAGGATAAGTGAATATTATAAAACATAGAAAGTGGTGGTATTTGCTCTCACTCCTGATTGTACTGCCTGGAGTTGTGTCATTGGTTATATTCGGTTTAAAGTTGTCAATCGATTTCACTGGCGGAACTATTATCGAGATTGACGGGACTAAAGATAAGACACAAATCGAGAAACTTGCAAGGGATGCAAAATTTGAGAATTTAACTATTTCCCAAAACGATAAATACATTTTAATCCGCTCTAAGGTCGTTAGTGAAGAAAAGCATAAAAAATTTAAAGTTGAACTAAATAAGATTAAGGGAGCCAAAGAAATAAGAATCGAGACGGTTGGCCCTTCAATTTCAAAAGAAATTACCACAAGAGCTTTTACTTCAGTCTTGCTGGCCTCAGTGATTATTGTCATTTATTTGGCTTATGTTTTTAGGAAAGTCCCAAAACCTGCGAGTTCACTTAGATTTGGGGTAACGGCAGTACTAGGAATCCTACATGATGCACTGGCTCTTTTAGGAATATTTTCGATATTGGGTTTTTTGTTTAATGTAGAGATTGACCCCCTCTTTATCACGGCCGTCTTGACGGTTATAGGATTTTCGGTCCATGATACAGTTGTAATCTATGATAGGGTTCGAGAAAATTTGATTAAAGGAACCTCTGAAACTTTTGAAGGGGTCGTCAATAGGAGCATCGTGGAGATGCTTGATCGAGATATTAGTACCTCATTTTTGGCTTTTATTATTGTTTTTATACTCTATCTTTTCGGAGGGGATAGTATTAGATACTTTGTATTGACGATGGTAATCGGCATACTTCTTGGAACATATTCTTCGATATTCAATTCGGCATCCTTGCTTGTTACTTGGCAAAATATAAAAGATAGAAAAGCACACCAGAAATAGACCTAGATATTAAAGGATTGATGAAGCAATGCGAGCCAACAAAAACTTTGAACTCGATAGAAATTGGATTTTAGAAAGAAAAGGTAAATTTATCTCAAATAAATTTAGTCTTGTTTTAAATCAGATTCTTTTTCAGAGAGGTTTTGAAGATGAGAAAAGCGCTCTAGAATTTTTAAACCCAGCTTATGAAGACCTGAAAAGTCCATCCAAGATTAACGAGGTGGATAAGGCGGTTGCTGTTATAAAAAATGCCGTTGAAAACAAAAGTAAAATTGCGATTTATGGTGATTATGATGTTGACGGATTGACGGCTACCGCACTTATGGTAAATTTCTTAGAATCTATTGGGGCAAACGTAACTTATTATATTCCATCGAGGCAAACAGATGGTTATGGGCTAAACAAAAAATCAATTGATTCGTTGCGACAAGAAAATGTTGACTTGATTGTAACGGTTGATTGTGGCACAAGCGCAATCTCAGAAGTTGATTATGCCTTAGGACTCGGCCTTGATATTATTGTAACGGATCACCATGATTTAGAAGAAAAAGATGGCAATATAATTTTGCCGAATTGTATTGTTGTCAATCCGAAAAGAAATCTTAAAGAACTTGCAATCTATAACCTCTCAGGTGTAGGAGTTGCCTTCTATCTGATCCGAGCACTTCAGAAGAGTTTTACTGAATTGATTCCAAGCGGACAGGAAAAGTGGTTTCTTGACTTAGTTGCGTTGGGGACAATCTGCGATATCGTTCCTTTGAAGTTTGATAATCGTGTTTTGGTAAAATATGGATTGAAGGTTTTGAAGAAGAGTCGCAACCTTGGCCTACAAACGATTGTAGAAGCATTGGAGATTAATCCATCAACAATGGACACCTATAAAATTGGATTTGTCATTGGGCCTAGGTTGAATGCAGCTGGCAGGATGAAAGAAGCAACAGAGAGTTTAAGCTTACTTCTAAGCAAAGATCTGTCAGAGTCGACTGCGATCGTAGCAAAATTGAATGATTATAATTTGAAGAGACAAGAAGAAACGGAAAGGATCGTAGGCGAAGCGAAGGCTTACATAAAATTAAAAAAATTAGACAAACATCAGAAGATCATTCTCCTAAAAAATAAAAACTGGCCTGCGGGCATAATAGGTATAGCGGCTTCAAGGCTAGTCGAGGAATACAACCGGCCGATCTTGATTATGGAGGAGGGCGATAAGTATCTAAAAGGCTCTGCACGATCAATCAAGGGCTTCAACATTATCGAAGCGCTAAATGAGTGCGGTGAGTTCTTTCTCAAATTTGGTGGGCATTCACAGGCGGCAGGCTTCAAACTAAAAATAAATAATTTTATAGCTCTAGAAAAGAAAATAATGCTTATTGCTGAAAGTAAAATACGCGACGAAGAGCTTATCCCAAAAATTAATATTGATTGTGAGATAGAGTTCAAAGAAATTGGACAAGATCTAATTGATGAGTTAGGGAGGTTAGAGCCATATGGTTCTGAAAATCGAAAACCATTTTTTGTTTCAAGAAGGATATTAATTTCAGAGATAAATCTAGTAGGTCCAAATAAAAATCATTTAAAATTAGTTCTAGATTCTACCTCGGGTTATTCCTTCACTGGAATGGCGTTTAACTACGGGTCAAGAACTGTTCTCAAAGTTGGAGATGTAATTGACATAGTATACACTTTAGAAAGCAATGAGTGGAAAAACATGAGAAAGATTAATCTATATATAATTGACTTGAAGATAAGTAAATAATTTGTACGAGATATGATGAATATAGAAGAGATAATAAGAGTTGTAAAAGAAGAGCGTCCAAGTCTTGATGAACGGTTAATAAGGCAAGCATATTTGTTTGCCCAAGAGAAACATGCAAATCAAAAGAGGCTCTCTGGCCAAGAATACATTACGCACCCTCTAGCAGTCGCACAAATATTAGCAGAGATGAAATTGGATGAGACTACGATTGCGGCGGCTCTACTCCACGATATTATTGAAGATAGTCCAGTAACCCCAGAAGAAATTGAGAAGGAGTTTGGACCAAAAATACGAGACCTTGTTGAGGGCGTAACGATTCTCGGGGAGATTGATTTTTCCAAATTGCCGAATCAGGAAATACAAGAAATTAAATTTCAACACGAAATAGAGAATCTGAGGCGGTTTTTTTTGGCAATGGCTAAGGATATCAGGGTTGTCATTATAAAGTTAGCCGACAGGCTTCACAATATGAGAACATTGGAGTTTTTGCCTGTAGCAGATCAGAAAAGAATAGCACGCGAAACTCTTGAGATCTTTGCTCCATTGGCAGATAGATTAAGCATGGGTCAAATGAAGGCTGAACTAGAAGACCTAGCTTTTAAATATTCAAATCTAGAGGAATACAAAAAAATTGAAGGATTGGTTTCAAAAAGTGAACGTGAACGAAGGAATTATTTATCCCATATACAGCGGATAATTTCTAATGACTTAGAGAAAGAAAACGTTCAAGCACAAACTGATGGTCGTATAAAGCATTTATACTCTATCTATAAAAAATTAAATAAAGTAAACCATGATTTTAGCAAAATTTACGACTTACTGGCAATCAGGGTTGTGGTTGAAACCGTGGAAGACTGTTATAAGGTAATGGGCATTATCCACGCAAGATATAAGCCCATGATCTATTTAATTAAGGATTACATTGCGATTCCTAAGCCAAATGGGTATCAATCTTTACATACGACGGTTTTTGGGATAAAGGGGAAAATAACAGAAATTCAAATAAGAACCAAAAGAATGCACGAAGAAGCAGAAAGAGGTGTGGCAGCTCATTGGCACTATAATGAAGAAAAGATGAAGGTTTATCAAAGAGGGGAGAGCTCTTTTGCGCCAGAAGACAAGCTAGGCTGGGTAAACAAGTTAGCAAATTGGCAAAAAAATGTTGCAGACAATATCAATCTGGCGGAGGAGCTGCAGATTGATCTATTTAATGATCGAATCTTTGTCTTTAGCCCAAAAGGAAATATCTTTGACTTACCAGAGGGAGCCACGCCAATTGATTTTGCATATGAACTTCATTCTGCTGTTGGAAATCGTTGCCGCGGCGCCAAAGTAAACGGTAGAATGGTCAATCTTAATTATCAATTGAATAATCGAGATGTAGTCCAGATCATTCTCGCACCAAAAAAGGATAAAAGTGGACCAGCTCGGGATTGGCTTGAATATGTAAAAACGGTAAAAGCAAAACAGAAAATAAAGAATTGGCTTAGACAATCAAACCGTGAAGAAAGCACCAGTCAAGGGTCTAAAATACTTCTCTCTGAGTTAAAAGTTTTCGGCATGGAGCCAGGAGAGATTAATGAGGCTCAAAAAAATAAAATTTTGGATGAAACAAATTGGAGGAGCTGGGAGGATCTATTGTCGGCCATAGGTGAAGGCTCACTAACCGCAAAACAGATCGTGAAAAAGATTGTTGGCCAGAAACTTTATGACGAGCTAGAGAGCAAAAAAGAAATTAAGCCTCAGGCAAAAAATATTGAACCAAGAGAGGAAAGGTTAAATTTATCCGGGATATTGGTCAGATACGGTGAGTGCTGTAAGCCCAAGAAAGGAGACAAAGTGAAGGGATTCATTACTCAAGGTCAGGGGGTCACCATCCATAAAGCAAATTGCCACAGCTTGCTTACAAGCTCACAAGAGAGAATAGTAGAAATTGACTTCGATGTCCCCTCAAAGATAAGTGCACGAGTTGAGATATCAGGAACAAACAGAGTTGGGCTTGTTAGAGATATTACAACTTTAATCGCCAAAGAAAATATTGTGATTGATGACCTTAGGGCTAACAATCCCCAGCCTGGTGTAAGCTACATTAATCTAACTTTTTCTATTGAAAACCCTGACGTTTTAACTGAACTCTTACCTAAATTAAGTCGAATAGAGGGGATCCGGTCTGTAAGAAAAAAATAATTACTGCGTAGGTTGAAATACATCGGTAACAAATCTGGTATAATCTCAAGTCAAAA
>JBAXEY010000012.1:0-16786 GCA_037140175.1 bacterium
TTCACAAAAGACTGACCATGCTAAAAAAGTAATTACTTATACTCTCCTAGCTGTTTTAATAGTTACTGCTACTTGGGGTCTTATCTCTCTGACGGCTAGTTTGATTGGGGCGGGGTAGATAAGGGGGATAGAATTGAAATTGCTATTATCAGGGAACGGGGTGGTAATAAAATTACGAACAAACTACTTGGGAGGAGAATGAAGCAAGACGATAAAGACAAAGAAGCAAATAAAAAAAGAAACTATTTCTTGGCATTCTGTTGTCGGTAATGCGAAAAATTCAAGCATAAGTATCTGCTGTTTTGATGTGGCATTTTAATAATAATACAAAGAATCAAAAATCGAACAAATGTTGGCCCAGATCCAGCTTACAAGGAGATAATTCAAAACAAACCTCCGGCTGGAATGCCCGAGTTTACACCACCACCAGGAAATTAAGTTGTAACGGACGACATGAATACGTAAGTCACTAATTCTTTACTCCAGTATCCAGATAAAAGGAAGGTATGATCCAAAAAGATAAAACTTCTAAGAAAAATGACAACCAGATCAATATAGCTCAACCCTGGTTTTTTAGAGATTGTAAAAACATTATATTCATAACAGCCGCTATCATAACGTTAACGATACTTGTAGTGACAGCTTCAGGTCTTAACCTGTTCAAGCCAGCGCTATTTGCATCTACGGTAAAGGCACAAACTAGGTTAGACGAAAGAGCGAAAAAAGATTTAGAAACAAACAATCTTGCAATGGCGGACATAACCAAGGTTAAGAGTTGTGTTGCATGGGTCGCAGTTGGGTCAGGGACAAATTCATTAGCTACTTCTGAGGATGGCATTACCTGGACTGGCCGAGGAGGAATATTTACCCTGGGTAGTGGAGTGGCTTTTAATGGCAAAACGTGGGTTGCTGTCGGAGATGGCCCAAACCCAATCGTCACCTCTACGGATGGAATTATTTGGACTGGCCGAGATAAAATTTTTAAAGGGGGAGTCGGTGTTGCTTGGAATGGGAGCATGTGGGTCGCTGTTGGATACCAAAAATATGGTGATCGCACAAATCGTACTTCTATTGCTACATCCACTGATGGCATTAAATGGGTTGCTAGATCTACTCCAATGCTTACAGGAGCAGCCAATGTTGCCTGGAACGGCAGCAGTTGGCTAGTGACTGGTGAGAATAGTTATACAGGATTTAGTAAAATTGTTATCTCAACAGATGGCATCAATTGGACAGAGCGTGCTTCCCAATTTTCTTCTACCGCAAACGATGTTGCCTGGAATGGTCATAATTGGATAGTTGTCGGGAGCGGACAAAACGTAAGTGCTGTCTCCTCGGATGGCACAAACTGGACGGTGGCTCCCTATGAGTCAACTCCATTTGTAGACATAACTGGAGTCGCTTGGAATGGTAATATGTGGGTAGGTGTAGGGGTTGGTAAGTCTGGAGAATACCCATCAGGGACAGGGATTATTGCCACTTCGACTGACGGTATCAGCTGGACAGCCCGTGATGTTTCAAAGATTTCATATTATGCTAAAGACGTTGCTTGGAACGGAAGCCGATGGATTGTGGTTGGATATGGGTATCCTTCACCCAACACAATTGTCACATCTACTGATGGAATAAACTGGGTTGGACTTGGCAATACAATATTTAATTCTCCTGGTGGTCTGGGAGTAGCTTCATCAGAAGCGCCGAGCCTCTATCCTCCCAGAACCTGTTCCTCGGAGCCAGAGGATGAAGTCACAACGAATCCTGAGATTGAGACAGGCACGCCAGCGAACACTTCTACGCAAGCGCTCCCTCAAGAATGTCATGCAACCTTCATGGGTTGGTGGGATTGGTGTGCAGTTCTGCCCACAGCTAGATATATCTTATCTATCCTTTTGGCCGTCTTTGGTTCAGGAGCTGTCCTAATGCTTATCTATGGTGGAATACTCTATATAACCTCTAGTGGTGATTCAAAAAAGACTGACCATGCTAAAAAAGTAATTACTTATACTCTCCTTGGTGTTCTAATCGTTACTGCTACTTGGGGCCTCATCTCTCTGACGGCTAGTTTGATTGGGGCGGGGTAGGCAATATGGATAGTTTGTTGTTTCTCTGACTTAATAATTTTTATGAAGATTAAAAGTGTTTTGTTTGACGGAATATATTTTAAGATATAATATTAGGTTATGAAAAAGAATAAGAAAAAGAGGGGAAAAATGATAATGAAAATAAATAGAGCAAGTCTTATGGCTGTAGGGAGTGGAGCCGCTGTAATAATGTTGTTAGTATTCAGCGGTTTTTTTCTAGGTAAATATCTTCGACCATCAAATGTGGTTGCCAACAAAGATAACCTATATCTAGCAAACCAAGTTACCTTGACGGCGAATGGGCCCAAAGCTACAGACAAGGCGGTATTCATCAAACTACGCTACAAGCCGTCCAATGCAAGTAAATGGACTGAAACTACCACAAAATCAGCGATTGCGACTGAGGAGAAGGCGACTTATCAAACTTTTGATATTAATAATCTAAAAAAGGCGACAACTTACGAATACCAAACTCAGACTATAGATAGTAGTGGCAAGGGTGAAAACTGGTCTGATTCGGCCTCTTTTGCGACCGCTCGCATCCTTGGTACATCAGAAAATGATTCTGCAGTTGCTTTTACCAAGGCGAATAATCTAGAAAATGCTGGGGATATCACCTTTGAGGGAAAAGCTGAAAACGCTAATTTTTATGTTTGGGATTTTGGCGATGGTCAAAAGAGTGAGTCTCTAGTCGATACCGCAAATACAAACCATATCTACTCAGTTGGTGGGGATGTGACCGCGACTATGACAGCGTATAGAACGGTCTCCGAATCAGATAGTATCCTAAACAAGCAAAAGGAATATTCTGGTAAGGCAATTGTTGCACAGAAAAAGGTTAAATTCTTTGTAAATTTACCAGTAGTCAGATTCGCTTATGATGAAAAGGGTGACGTTCGAGTAGAATCAGACGAAATAACACAAAAAACACCCTCTTCAGAAGTTGCACTGCTCGACCAGACTCAAGCAGTTTTAGGCGCGACAGAAGATGCCTGTAACAACTGGACACAAGTATATTCCACTAGTATAGGAAGCTGGCCAACTCAGCTTAAGGTTAGAGAGGTGGGCGTTTATCAACTAAAAAATATGGGGGTTTCCTCTGGTTATAAAAAAGTTATAGACGATAACTTGATCAATGCGGGCTGTAGAGTCCGTTTTAACGAAGAAAAGACCGCTTTTTCCTTAAGATGTCCAAAAGCAACATACGGGAATTTTGGAGTTAGTTTCGAGAAAAAAGTTAATGGTGAATGGATAACTTGTGGCAAGAAAACAGTAAATGTACAAGTAGCAGGCGGTGGTGAAAAATGTGATAATCCAGCATGGGTTTTACAAAATGGAGTATGTAAATTTATTAATAATTCCTGTGCAACCAAGATCGATAATTGTAAATGCGGGATTCAAAATGTGACAGCGAAACAAGTTGAAAGTACACCACCAACTCCACTTACATATACTTTTAAGATTACTCCTCCCGCAGATTCAAACGCCAAACTATACAAAATAGACTTTAACGACGGAGATAGTGCACCACAAGTAATCACAGACATAAACAACACAATTTATACGTTCAAAAATCCAGGTCCACATAATGTGACGGTCACTTCCTTTGCTGAGGAGAATCCCTCGACGGACTCAACCCCATGTGGAACATACACTTTGACTCTCAATCCACAGTCATGTTCAGTTGGACAGATAAGAACATTTACGGCTGATAAATATAGTGGAGATATGGTACAAAGCCCGACAGGTGTGCCGATCCAATTCTATGAGCCGACCGTGGCTGATGCTGATCTGCCCAAAAAAGCTGATAAATATAGGATAAAATATGGAGATAATAGTGAGGAAGTAGTTTCTCCGTCTACAAGCACTACTGATGGTCCAAAAGTTATCGCGACCCATACTTATTTGAGCCGAGGAAATTATCTTCCAACCATCGAGGGGCTAAAGCAAGGCGGAACTGATAGTGCGCCAACCTATACTAGCTGTGGATCCCCTATTAACTTGAACAAGCAAATTGTTATAACAGGACCAGTCACCGGAACAGAGGCAAGCTGTAGTCTTGGTACTACCACCTTGACTGCCACTCCGCCCGAGGGTGTAGCAACACCACAGGATCCACTCGAGGTAACATTTACAACGAAAATAGTAAAAGCTGATAATATTCCACTAGGAACAGAATATCAGCTGGTTTGGGGAGATGCAGCTGGCGCTTCGGAACCTATAATTGTTGAGGAAAATGCGACAGAAAAGACCATTACCAAAAGTCACAAATATAAGGGGCCGAACTTGAGTCCGGGGTCAGACGGAAAATACACGGTGATTTTGCAGGCCTTCCGAATTGTAGGTGGGGCCAGAGTTAGTTGTGGCTCAGTTTCAACAGCGGTCACTATTACAAATATTGCCGATGAAGGAGTCTCCTGTGCATTTACAGGTGGTTTTACGGCGAAACCTATGAAAGTAGATGTAAGTAAAAACAAGACTGTTACTTTTAAGCAAGATATAACACCAGAGGAGAGCACAAAAACACGTAAACAGCCTAATTTTTGGCGCTATAGCTTCGGCGACGGAGACACTAAGCCAATAAATGCAACCGTCGAAGAATTAAACAAAATGAAGATTATGCATGATTATGATACAAATGGCACCTATAACGTAGTTTTGAGGGGGTACTATTATGGCAATAGTTCTGTCGAGTGTGCTGGTGTGGCTGGATTGGATAATCCAATAGAAGTAGTCAATGGTAAAGAAAATCCAAATAAACCAGGATCATGCACCGTTGGAGACGTTCAGCTAACTCCAGCAGGGGGCTCTGTGACTAAGCCTTTTGAAAAAACAGTTACTATTACGGGCATGGACAGAGTGGATTCAGTAGTAATTGATTGGGGTTTAGAAGAAACGCCCACAACGATAGAAAACCTCAAGGATAAGCCGACGACTACATCAAAGCATATTTACAAAGCGGACGGTACTTACCCGGTAAAAGTAACGAGTTACAAAAACAATCTTGCTGTAAACTGCGGAACCAAAGAATTTGAGGCCTTTACAATTGGAACGCCTGTGCCGGGGACTGGGACCGAGCCAACCTGCAATTTGACAGCGAGCCCGGAGACCTTGACGGCTAGTGGGTCGTCGACAATTAATTGGACCACAACCAATGCTACTTCCTTCAAAATAAACGAAGCTGACAAAACACCAGTTGCGTCGGGATCCATGACCGAAACAGTCGCAGCAACCAAAACCTATACCGGGACAGCGACAAAAGACTCTAAAACTGCTACATGTACAGCAACCGTAACAGTTGGAACAACTCCAGCGGCGACTACGTTTACGATTACAACCTTGACCGCAAATGACAGGAAATGTCAGATCACAGTCCCGGGAAGAACCCCAACCACGGATGATACAATTGTAAGAACCTATCCTGTTAACCAGGGAGAAAGCCTGACTTTTACAGGCTCTGCCACAGAAAATAGTCTTACATTTAATGGTTTTTTAGTAGATGGAGCGCTACAGACAGGGACTTCTTATACGTTATCAAACATTACAGCGGCACACACGCTACAAGCGAATTGTCTACCAGTAACTCAGAACCCCGTGAAAGGAGCATGCTTTAAAGACCCTGGAGGATTATCAGGAGGGACTTGGACCCAAAAGTATTTTAATGATAACTGGCCTATGGGAGCGTGTTCGGCTGGTGGTGACCCGATTCGAGGAGATGACACAGACAAGAATGGCGTAAAAAAATGGCATTGGACTTGCCCAGGAACTTACGGTGGCGACGACGTTTTTTGCAGCGCTACAAAAAAATAACATTAATGAGTGATTATAATAAAGTATCACCCTATATAGGGTGATACTTTATTAATAGGTAACGGTCTTTTCATAAATAATCCAATTGATATGTTTTTAGTCGCTATTTTTACTTGACGACCAAGAATGTAAACCATACAATTGTAACAGTAACAAATGCTTATTTGTGAAAACAAAAAAAGAACAAAATATGAAAATTAATAAGAAAAAAATTATATTCGCTGGTGCTTGGATATTGGCTGTTCTTTTGTTAATTTTTGGGGGGATTTTTTTAGGCAAATATGTCCGCAGTTCAAAAGTCACCGCAAACAAAGACAGTCTCTATCTAGCGAACCAAGTTATTATCAAGACCACTGCAACAAAAAGTACATCCAGTAATTCAACAAAAATTAAGGTTCGTTATAAACCAACTAACTCAAAAACATGGACGGAGGTGGGACCGAAGCTAGCCATAGTTTCGGGGAACAATCTGATTCAAAGTTTTGACGTAACTGATCTTAAGGTAGCGACTACATATGAATATCAAACACAGACAATAGATAGTAAGGGAAGTATAAGCACTTGGACATCATCAAGTGTTTTTGCGACTGCTCGTGAAAAAGGAAAATCGGCTAGCAGTGGCGCAGTTGCCCTTTCTAGCGCCACTAATATAAACAATCCAGGAGACATCTCCTTTGATGGCAAGGCCGAGAATGCGGACTTCTATATCTGGGCCTTTGGTGATGGGAGCAAAAGCAACGATCTGGCCACGAGTGCCCTGACAAATCATATTTACACTGTTGGCGGAGAGACGATAGCGACCATGACTGCCTACAAATATGTTCCAGCATCAAATAACTTTTTTAACAAGCAAGAGAAATATTCAGGTCGAGCGATTGTGGCTCAAAAAGAAATTAAATTTTTTGTAAACTTGCCTATTCCAGTGGTGAACTATACAGAAGACGGAGGGATTCTTGTTATCCCTGGTGGCAAAACAGCTTCAACCAACCAATCGAACGTGGCGTTAGTTGATCAGAATCAGGCAGTATTGGGTTCAGCCACATCGAACCCACCTCAATGTAATACCAATCCAGTAAATATAGACGGACCAGCAAAAATTGGCATAAACGTCGACGTGGATTATAGTCTAAAGGCAAATAATGGTTTATTAGCTAGCAAGCCGAGTATCAATCTAGGTGAAGGCTTGAAAGCTGCTGGATGTCAGATTGAAATCCCCAACACGGCGGACTGCGTTGGTTGTGTTACAAATAATAAAATTAAATTTAGATTGAAATGTACCAGTGCTGGCAGTGGAGACTTGCTAATTTCTTGGTCTACCGGTGGGAATAATGGCAGGGACTCAATTGCAGAATGCAATAAAACATTTAAAGTCGATGTTAGTAGTACCGAAAAATGTGACAATTCTGTCTGGGTATTGGAGGATGGAAAGTGTCTTTTCAAAAAGAATCAATGCACAACCATCATCGATCAATGCAAATGTGGCATCAACAAAGTTACGGCGACTCAGGATGCGACCAACTCTTTAAAATATACCTTTGATATCGATACTCCTGCAGAGTCAACGGCCAGATCATTTAAGTTTGATTTTGATGATGGGAGTAAGCCAAAGACAACCCTCAAAAAAAGCGTGGTTTATACCTTTGCCAAGCCTGGTTTATATCAAGTCATCGTTCGATCATACAAACAAGATCTTCCTTCGGGATCCGCTTGTGGTCAAGTAACGGTGGTCGTAAATCCAGCTACTTGTAAAACTGGGACTTTTGCGGCAAATAGCTACAGTGGCGATACGACCAAGGCCCCTGTCCAAATTGCTTTTGCTAATACCGAGGCGAGTAGCGTTGCTAAATATGTTTTAATATACGGGGATAATAGTAGAGGTGAAGGTAAATTTGACGCAATCAGCAACCACTCTTACAAAAACCCTGGTACTTATCAACCAGCGCTCAATGGTTTTGACGCTGATGGAAATAGCTGTGGAGTAGTCTCGCTCGATAAGCCGATCGTTTTAACTGGTCCAGCAGCAGAGGATTCGGCAAACCTGGGCAAATTTATAGCCGAGCCACTCTCTGGTGAGGCGACCGCCAAAAATCCGCTCAAAGTTAATTTTTCTATCACCCCAGTTGCAGTATCGGCAGGGCAAAAAGCGGTGACCGAATATCGGCTAGACTGGGGAGACAATCAAACTCCGGGTACTCAGAAAGTCTCTCAAGATAATACATTGAACAAAATTACTTTCCAGCATAGCTATCTCGGACCAAACCAAAACAGCGTTAGCGGGGGTTATACGGCAATTTTGCAAGGCTTCTGTTTGGATGACAAAGGAGTCATAGCAAGCTGTGGATCGAAGGCATTGGATATCAAGATTACAAACACTAAAGGGATAATTCCGATCACTCTCTGTCAATTCGACGGGGCTATTACTGCTAAGCCAAAAGATGCAAAATCTGGACAGAAAGTCACTATTTCGGCCAATAATATCAAAAAAGGCGACCAAGCAACGAGCCTGCCCAACTCTTGGCAGTACAATTTCGGTGATATGATTACCCAGGATATTAGCGGCAAAGCAAATAAGAAGAAAGTAACCCACACTTATCAGCAGGACGGCCTTTATAGTGTCGTTCTGACAGGTTTTCTTGAAACTCCCACTGGCAAGGTAAGTTGTGGCTCTATTGCCACCACTGTTCAAGTTGGAAAAGCGATAACCAACCCCAACACTTGCTCAGTCGGTGCTATCAAAGTTATTCCAGAGAAAGAAAAGTCTGTGAGTGTGACAATGAATGGAATGAAGGGGGCAGACAAAATCAATATTGAGTGGGGAGACAAAGAGTCAGATAGTTATGTCGTAACTGGCAAAACGACGATTAGTGAAAAACATCAATATGCAGCAAATGGTCAATATACCATCAAAGTAACTGGCTACAAATCTAGCCTGACAACTTTATGTGGGGAGGTGAGTAGTCAAGTGACGATCGAGGGTCAGACCGCAAGCCTTGCTAATCCTGCTATTCCAGGAAATGAGTTTACGTTATCTGCCACGGTGAGTAGTGGGGCCAATCCATTGGTCCTAGACCTGGAGATAAAAGATAAAAACGGCACTATTGTTGCTCCTTCAAACGCGGAATATAGTGTAGTCGTAACCCAAGTAGGTTATGAGGGTGATCCAGAGACATTTAGCTTTGACGGCAAAAAATATAAATTCTGTGGCCCAGATTCTCAGACTAGCTATAAGGTCAAGGCCTTTCGAAAAGTTGCTAATGCCGACGGCACCACTACAGAAACTAACTCTAATGAAGTAACCGTTGCTGTAACTCCGTCGAGCAACGCAGATAAATGTGTGAAATAGGGGAACACTTGACGCCTGAAGGGGCAAGACCTACAATTAGCTTAATAAAATAAAAATATTAACGTGAGGGCAAAAGATGCAAATAAATAAGAAGAAAGCCTTAACTGCTGGCATTAGTTTAGCGGTTATTTTATTTTTGATATTCGGTGGCTATTTTCTAGGTAAATATCTAAAATCACCAAAGACAGTTGCTAAGGTTGGCAAAGAAAAAATCACTGAGACAGATCTAGCGATGGAGTTAGCCTTTAATAGCAAAGCACCGACAGATCAGGAAAAATTGGTTGCCCTAAAACAACTAATAAACTGCAAGATTGCTCAAAACGAAGCTGACAAACTAGACATCACTGTTAGTGACGCTGAGGTTGGCAAAAGCATCACTGATGTCATTGGCGATAAATACGATAAATATTCAGATTTTCAAAAGGATGTTATTAGGGACGACACTAGGTGTCGGATTCTCGAGTTTAAAGTTCGGGATCATTACGTTGCTTGGGCAGACGGCAATTACCTTGCTATAAATGTGCCCGCTAATGATGTTGAGGCAGATAGTCAGGCGGAGGCTTTAGCGACACAACTGGCAAATGATATTTCAAACGGAAAGATAAAATTTGATCAAGCAAAGGCTCAGCTCACCGCTAATTCGGCCTTTGGTTCATCTAAAAACAGCTTGATATCATCCAGTTTTGACAAAAATTCTTTTTTAAATAATTATGATATATTCTCTGATCAGGCGGTAAAGGCAAGTGTTTTTGATTATCTAAAAACTGCTCCATCTGGCGATACAGCGGCCTACAATTTTTCTTCCTTTATCGGTCAAGTTTTTGCTGAAGGCGAGACGACACCTGTCTATGCTTTGCCAGCGATTGTTCAAAAACAAACCGTAAAAACATCGGATGGTAAAACTGCGAGCAGACTTTTGGTTATCGATGTAAACAACAAACAACAAGGTGAGTTTGCCTCCTATGATGACTACACGAAAGCAAAATACAAAGAATACAAGGTTTCGTACAAGATTAATTCTGAGCTAAATTCCAAAAAAGATAAGACCAATGTCGCACTCGCAAGTGCGGGCGTTTCCGACCTAGGTCTGAATCAGTTTGTTGCTGGGATTTATTATATAGACCAGAAAGGAAATAAAATCCCTCTAGACCTAACGTCTGGCGGCAAATCAAATGCTTCTGTAAATATCAATGGTAGTCAGGGCGTGATGGAGAAGGCATCTACAGATAAATACACTTATTCGTCAGACAAAAAGGGCACCACTCAAATATTACTTCCTCAGACTGTCGATAATAAAGTAGCTCAGAATCTACCACAGAATATGAACTCAGCCAGTGGCTATTGGAGTTGGGATGCAAGAGGTACAAGTGACGGTTCACAAGGAAGTGTCATCAATACAGGGACCAATAAAGCCTTTAGTCTGGGGACAATTACTAATACTGGCAAAGCGCATTATAACGAATTTGTCTGGAGATCAAGCTATCTGACACCAACTTCTGTGACCCTCCTCTCCCCTGATAACGGAGCCCTACTGCTAGCAAACAATGTTTTAGTTCAGGCCGAAGTATCTAGCAAGCAGGTGAACAGCTACAAGATAATGGTTCGTTACAAACCAACGAATAATTCTAAATGGTTAGAAACTAGCTGGCATCCTGGCATTTTCACTATTAGTGGAACACCACAAACATTTGAGTTAAAGGATTTGAAAAAAGCAACCAAATATGAATGGCAAGCCAAGTCGACCTCTGTGGATGGAGCTGAGGACGATTGGACATCCTCATCTACCTTTATGACGGCGCGAGATAGTGTCGATATCAAAGACAATATTTTGATAGCAACGGCTACCTCAGAGAATATAGATAATAGTGGCGATATCACCTTCAACGGCAAGACTGAAAATGCCGATTTCTATGTTTGGGATTTTGGCGATGGCAACAAGAGTGAAGACCTAGCAGGAACAGCAAGCACTAACCATGTCTACGAAACTGGTGGAGAAGTCACTGCAAATTTAACAGCCTATAAATATGTGGCACCAGGTAGCTGGTACAACAAACAAAAAGATTATTCTGGTCGTGCCATGGTCGCCCAAAAAGAAGTTAAATTCTTTGTTAATCTACCAGTAACTGATTACAATGAACCAACAACCGAATCTGAGGTGATAAATGCAGGTGGAGAAGATAATATATCTACTTTGAATGAGTCAAGCGTGGCTCTTGCAGGTCAAGACCAGGCAGTCCTAGGGTCGGAGGCAAATATATGTGTTATGCCCGTGATAAGAGCAATAAATGGGGGTAAAGCTGGGCAAAGGATAGAGACTGTGATTTCGGGTAGAATTGTTTCTGGAAATGGAAAAGGGTTGAGTTGCGGCGATGTTAAATATTCAATAAACTGGGGAGATACTTACAACACGGCAGATAACCAAAGTGGGGTTGGGGCTAGAACTCTCTGCCGGATTGATGGGAGAAGTGACCCAACCGCGAGATCAGATAATTATTTTTATCATACATATAAATACGGGGGCACATATAAAATTATTGTGACGGCGCACCACTTGGGAAACGACGGTGACTGCATAAAACAAATATCTTATTATAAAAAAATAACAGGGACCGTTCCTCCTGGTCCAGGAGGAAGTAGTAGTTGTTCGTTAGCAAATGCAGGTACTCCATCAGCGGCCGAACACAATACAGCACTTGCAAAACAAAATGTAGATTTTTCATTCAAGATTACAGGTGCTGACGGAGCGTCTAGTTGGAAAATCAACTTTGGGGACGGGAAAACCGGCACAGCTACAGGTAATAGTCCAGTAGTAAGCCATAAATATGCCAAAACAGGAGGCTATAAGGTAGTTGCTTCTGGCTTCTACAAGGGAGGCGAGCACAACCAACAGACGCTTCCTTGTTCGCCCGCATCCTTTACTTTTAATGTGAATGTTACTGGTTCAGGTGGGACTGGTGATAAGTGTCTTGTAAAAATTACAGGACCAACGAAGCTAACTGTTGGGGAAAGTACCTATATATATACTCAGTATGACAGTAATAGTATTAAGATGACTTTTCCAAAGAATAATGCAAATTGTAAACCAGACACGTCGCAAGGGCAAAAGAATTGGGTGAAATGTAGCAAGGAAGGTAATGTAACGATAAAAATTGAAGGTTACCAAAAAGGACAAAGTACACCCTGTGATTCAGTTTCTAAAACCTTAATCGTAAGTGCAAGTGGTGGCTCAGGCGGAGGTGGCGGAACTGGCGGCGGAGGTACCGGAGGGGGCGGAACTGGAGGTGGCGGTTCTGGCGGAGGAACAAGCTGTGACAATAAGGTTTGGGAGATTAGAAATGGAGAGTGCAAATTTGTAACAGACTCTTGCAAAACCGCGATAGACAACTGTAAATGTGGCATCAAGAGCGTCAAAGTAGCCCCAGACTCCACTAATCCTCTCAAATACACTTTCACGGTATTAGGTGCGGGCGTTGAGGCCAAAGCTTTCAAAGTGAATTTTGGTGACGGCAGTGCGGATCAGAACCAAGATAGTAAAACATTCTCATATACATATAAAAAATCAGGAAGCTACAAGGTTGTTATCAGTTCATGGCCCTCTTCTGCTGATCGGAATAGTGGGAACAAAGCTTGCGATAAATTTTCTACTAAAATCACGGCCAGGAGTTGTAATACAGGCACATTCACGTCCAATACCTACTCTGGTGATACAACCGCTGGACCGATCAAGATAACTTTCTCAAATAGTGGAGCAAGCAAAGTCACAAATTACAAACTTAGTTATGGAGTCAATGGTCTAGTCAAAGAGAGTCCTACTTTTGCTCCTCTTAGCACCAATGACTATCCTAAGGGCACTTATCGCCCGACACTAGAGGGCTTTGATGCAGATGGTGCTAGTTGTGGCGTAGTTTCTCTAGACAAGCAAATGCGTTTTACTGGACCGAGCACATCATCGGAGTGTACAGTTGGCAAGCTAGTCGCCACTCCAGCAGAAGGGGAGGCGACAACAGCCAAGCCACTTTCAGTCAAATTCACCTCGACAGGCAATACTGGCGGAACATATTACAGACTCAAATGGGGTGATAATAAAGCGGCTGGAGAAGCTACTAGCATGGCCGCTAATCTATCATTTGAGCATTCATATGTCAGACCAAACTGGGGTTCGGCTGACGGCTCATACACAGCAATCCTCCAAGCCTACAAGAATAATCCAGTCACAGGGACTCTTACCGACTGTGGGTCTGTTTCCACGGTAGTCAAGATTACAAACTATGTTAACCCGGGAGATGTTACGTGTGCCTTCGGTGGAACCTTGACCGCCAAGCCCAAGAAAGGTGATGCGGAGCTAGCAGTGGTATTTAATGGAAAAGTCAAAAAAGCAAGTGAGGCTACCAAAGAACCGAATCGATGGCACATTAGCTACGGTGATTATGGGAATAACCCCGGCCACGGGTCAGCTACATTTGATGCTACCATTGCTCAGTTAAACAAAAAAAACATGAAACATACTTACAAATATACCCAGGATTATAGCGTGGTCTTGTCGGGAACTTATAATGGCGTTTCCTGTGGTTCGATTGCGACAACGGTCAAAGTGACCGGTAGTAAAACCCCTCCGACTGAAATCTGTACAATCGGAACACTTACGGTCAAACCAACAGCAGGCAAAGTAAATGATCAATTTAGCTTTGATGTAACGGGGATGAATAATAGCAAGGTCATATATATTGATTATGGCGATGGAGTGACGGAGCAAAAGAGCAACTTCAAGGATACGAAACTGACACTATCTCATAAATACACCGCTCCTAGCCCAACAGAGGGCTATAAAACGACGATAACTGGATCATTAGGGATTGGCTCAGATCTGAAGCTCTGTGGCAGCCAGACCGTTTATGTGAAGATTAGTGGAACGTCTGCAACGGGACAATATCTCTGCTCTGACTCCGATCAATGTATTTTTGGTGGAGCGACTTGTCCGACTGGTTTGAATTGTTATAACAATGACACCACTTGTGCCAATCAGTGCAAATGTGTTGGTGAAGGAGAATCCCTTGGACCGATGACTTCAGATAATAACAAAAAATGTTGTACTGGACTAGTTGAGAAGCCACCAACAGGCGTGGTTGGAAATAGAGGCACTTGTGAAAAGCCAGTTACAGGTAATACCTGCCCATCTGATAAAGTGACTTGTAGTGATGGTTCTTGCGCGGCGACTGAGGCGGATTGTCCAGTTGATCCTGGGACATGTGAAGCCGGAGAAAAGAAGTGCAACGGTAGCTGTATTCCAGATGCAGACGAATGTCTAATTGACCCGGGCTTAGACGGAATCAGTCTGTCCGCAAGCGAGATTACAGCGGCCAATCCTTTGATAACAAACTTTACCATCAAGGACAAAGATGGCAACGAAATCGAGGCTTCAAACACAAACTATAAGATAGAAATTATTCAAGTTGGCTTCGACGATTCCCAAACCGAGGCTTATGATGGCAGACCATTCAAATTCTGTGGTCCTGACAATGTCACTACTTACAAAGCCAAGGCGGTTCGGATTGTGACTGATTCGGCAGGCAGTGAAACCAGAATAGTCTCAAATGAGGTCACAATTGTTGTGAATCCTTCAGTAGATAAGGATAACTGTAAAACCTAACAAAAGCTAAGATATTAGGAATAAAATTTACGTATGCCAAGTGTTATAACGCCTAGAGACGGCGAAAAAGTCCTTCTGACCTTGCGGAAAAATCCAAATAAATTTGGTAAGCAGATTATCAAAGGTTTGATTTTTCTGTTGATTCCTATTCTCGCTTTTATCTTTTTTAACAATCAGATTATCTTGACGATCGCGGTTGTTCTTCTCCTAATGTTTCTGATATATACTCTTTATTATTTCTTGATCTGGTTTTATGACGTCTATATTATCACAAACATACGTATAATATGCGTTAATCGTCACAGCCTCTTCTCGCAAGAGTTTTCAGAGACAGACCTTAGCAAAATTCAAGATGTGACCTATTCGATAAAAGGGATCTTTGCGACGATGTTTAAATACGGCACGGTCAATATTAGGACATCGACCGGGCTGACATTGGAGCTTTCTGACCTCTCTGACCCAGACGAAGTCCAGGAAATGATTCGTAGCCTGGCTGACGTCACCCACAAGAAACAGAATCAAGAAATGTCGGCCGCAGAGTTGATTGAATATATTGCCAAACAGCACAAAAAATAACTTGAATATACGGCAAAAGATAAGTATCATAATATAAGCTAAGCTTAAGGAGAGGTGTGAAGTTCACTGTCCATAAAAAGGTACTGGCTAAGGTCAAAGGGAAACTCAAAAAAACCAAGCCAGCAACATTATCAACGGAAAAACAAAATCATATCGCTAAAACAGACACAGTTTCTGCAAAGGAGCTGGAGGTCACCGAAGCGACTATTGAAGAACGAAAACTATTTGGCTTTCTTCATATCAAAAGAAAGAAAACACTTGCTGTAATCGGTGTTATTTCTGCTATTTTTATTTTTCTGGGAATTACAGGTATTGGCCTTTATGGTTATCGTTGGGAGAACAATTACGCAACATCAGTGACCAAATACGTTCCTTACCCTATTGCTATGGTTAATGGCCAATTTATAAGCTATTACTCTTACCTTGAGCATCTCAATATGTTGAAAAATTACCAAACAAACTTCAAAAAGGTAGATTTCAAGACAAAAGAAGGCAAGAAACAACTTGAAACGATGCGCCAAGAAACCATGGACACCCTGGTTGATAACAAAATAGTTTCAGCAGAAGCAAAAAAACAGAAAGTCAAAATTGACCAAAAAGAACTGGATGACTCATATGCCCAATTGATCAAAAGCAATGGTGGCGAGAAAACCTTTGCCGAAGTTTTGAAAAAATATTATGGAGTTACAGTAGCGGAATTCAAGGAAGATGTTTACAAGGATAGACTATTACGCCAGAAAGTGATGCAGAATTTTTCTGCCGCGGATGGTCTAAATCAAGAGTCAAGGAAAAAAGCAGAAGAGGTACTAGCGAAAGTAAAAGCTGGTGAGGACTTCCAGGCTCTAGCCAAGAAATACAGCCAAGATAGTACCGCCGCAAATGGTGGCGATCTGGGGACATTCGGCAAAGGCAAAATGGTTCCTGAGTTTGAGAAAGCAGCTTTTGTCCTCAAAGCAAACGAGGTTAGCGGATTAGTGAAGACCGTCTATGGTTATCATATTATCAAGGTTACTGAGGTGAAGGGAGATCAAATTCACGCTTATCACATCTTGATCAAGACCAAAGATTTTCAAACCTGGCTGGATGATGCCATCAAAAAGGCAAAAGTTAGATTGTTCGTGAAACTATAAGCTAACTTCAAATTGACCATTTAGATAAATTTTGCTATAATTTTCTAGCACAAAATAAAAACTTGCGGTGACAGCGCGCATAGGTATATGAGCCTCACCGACAAGGGAGGTAATTTTTTTAGGCCCGGTAGTTCAGTTGGTTAGAACGCCACACTGTCACTGTGGAGGTCGCCAGTTCGAGTCTGGTCCGGGTCGCCAA
>JBAXEY010000013.1:0-16476 GCA_037140175.1 bacterium
TTTTGACTTGAGATTATACCAGATTTGTTACCGATGTATTTCAACCTACGCATAATAATAAATGAAAAAAGGCCAGGGGTTACCTGGCCATATAGTTTAGCTTGTAAAGAAATCTCTCGGATACGGATTGCCACAAGTCATTTTACCTTCTTTACAATCACCTGAGACACAGCTCGGTCCGGCTCTCCAGAAGAGAAGTGGAGCAGTAGCATGAGCCAATTTGAACATCTCTATCGCCATCGCCCTGATCTCCCACTGGGCTCGCTTGCAACAACGGGTATCGAAAAAATGCCTTAGTTCTCGGGCATTCATTGTAACTACAATTTTGGTTTCGGCTGCGTTCGGGAGCACGAACCGTGCGTCTTCTTGAACAGTCTCTTTCTTTAGCCCTTTGCTCAGACCGATCATGACGAGAAGATCGTAAGCATCTTTAGCGTCTCTCATCGCCTTTAGAAAAATTTCTAGTGCACTTGGATCCTCAGCGATAAGTGGGGGAACGATGAAATCATTCTCGAACCGTACGTATCGCTGTGACTGCTGACTATATGAAGCTACCCTATGTCTCACTAGTTGATGTGTACAAGCTCGCGAGACACCGTCGATTGCGAATGTAAATGAAGCATGCTCGATAGCAGAGTGATGACCTGATCTGATCAGGACTCTGATTAGGACCGCCACATCCTCATCGCTCATCTCTTTCTGTAGGTCTGAAGCTGAAACGGGTGCGTAACAAAGCCTACCCGCTACGGCTACTGCTTTCTCTGGGCATGGAGTATTCCCTAACAGGATTACTTGAAGTTCCGCGGCCATGATCGTCCTCCTTGGTTTTGTTATCTCAATACTCTGAGAAACGTCGGTATATGTCTTGCTTAATTTCCTGGGAACAACTTTCCGGCGATTGACCCCCATCTATAATTACAAATCGTTCTGGGTCTTTGGCCGCCTCTGCCAGAAAACCATCCCTGACTTTCTCCTGAAAAAGGATTCCTTCTTGTTCAATCCTATCTATGGCGTCGCCCAATCTCCTTCTGGCAATGGCAGGATCAAGATCCATAAGGTATGTCACACTTGGCTTATAGCCATCCGTGACTAGATGGTTTAGGTATTTAATAACGTCTATCGGCAAGCCTCGAGCGTACCCCTGGTAAGCGACACTGCTATCAATGCTACGATCTCCTATGATGAAATCATAGTCACCTACTGCTTGGCTGATAACTTTTTTGTAGTTTTCAGCTCTTGCCGCCATATAGAGAAGAAGTTCAGTCAACATGTCCATATCTGGGCCATGCAATAGCAGCTCACGAATTCTTTCACTTATTAGGGAACCTCCAGGCTCTCGGACCTCAAGGACTCGTAATCCCTTTGATTTTAGATACTTAGTTGTGAGAGCAAATTGGGTTGACTTTCCAGTCCCATCTGCTCCTTCAAAAGTGATGAAAGCTGTCGGCTTCCCTATCATTTGATTCCCTCCTAGATTTTAAGGTTCCATACAAAAAGGAACAGTAACCCTGTTCCCTCCTCTTTCTGGTGGTAATTCTAACATTATTTCTACCATCCTACCAGGATGCTTTAAGTAATGGTACTACTCGAAAAATTCTATTTCAAGTCCAGGTTTTTTGAGAAATCTTACCTTAATATTTAGTTCCTTGAATAATTTTTTAAAGGAGTTATCACTATATTCTTTGAATACTACAATCTCCTTAATCCCAGCATTGGCTATCATTTTTGCACAAATATTACAAGGAGTATGAGTGCAATACATTGTTGCCTCTCTCATGCCTAAGCCATGAACTGCTCCTTGAATAATTGCGTTTTGCTCGGCATGGATTGCTCTACAAATCTCGTGTTTCTCACCACTTCTGATCCCTAATTCATCCCGAAGACAGCCTAGCTCAAGACAGTCTTTTGCTCCCCTTGCGGCACCATTATAACCGGTAGAAATCACAATTTTGTCTTTTACTATCACTGCACCCACACTGTGCCGTCGGCACGTTGCCCTCTCAGAAACAATTAAGGACATTTTCATAAAATAATTATCAATATCAGGACGAGTCAGCTTTCTTTTTTTGTTCTTCGTCAACTTTTCTGGCACCATAACTCCTATCTTGTGAAATAATATTTATAAAAGTCAGAAGCAACAGGCACTGCAAAAACATCGCCACCACCTGCACCTTCAACTAATACAGTCAAAACTACAGTAGGTTTGCTATATGGAGCAAAGGAAGTAAACCAAGCATGTTGTTTTGAATTGTTGGGACCATACTGAGCTGTTCCTGTTTTGCCGGCTATTTCTCCAGGTATATTCTTAAGTGCCGAACCGCTCCCACTGGTAACTGTTTGTCTCATCCCCGCTCGAACAATAGCTAACGATTTCTCAGAAAGAATATTTTTTTTGTTTATCTCAGGTAATACTTGATTTTTTTCCTTACCGTTTTGATCCAAAATATAGTCAGCAATTCTTGGCTTATAAAGGGTGCCACCATTGGCAATTGCTGCTGTAGCATTTGCAATTTGTAGAGGGGTGACAAGGATATCACCTTGTCCAATTGCCATATGGTAAGTATCTCCAAGATACCAAGACTCTGCTTTGATTCGTTCTTTCCACTCAGGATCTGGGACTGAGCCCTTTGCTTCACCCAAAATATCAATTCCAGTATAATTTGCAAAGCCAAATTTCTCAAGATAGGTTTTCATTTTCTCAGGCCCAAGACCATTGATGTTTTGATAACCACCACCAATCGCATAAAAGAAGGTATTAACAGATTCGGCGATAGCTTTAAAAACATTTGTTACCCCATGCCCCCCAGCCTTCCAGTCGGGAAAACTGAATTCGCCTACCTTAATCCCGCCCGTTGAGTTTACAGTGGTATTTTCGGTAATAGTCCCCTCTTCAAGTGCTGCCGCCGCGAGAAATGGCTTTATGGAAGACCCAGAAGGATACTCTCCTCCTATTGACCTCGGAATAAGCGGCTGTCCCTCGCTTTTTAATAATTTTTCATAATCTGTGTTGCTGATCCCCTTTGCAAATAAATTATTGTCGTAACTTGGAAGTGAAACAAGAGCAATAATCTTGCCCGTATTTGGATCCATCGCTATAGCAGAAGCCTTTCCAACTTTTGCTTTATTCATTTGCTTTTGTAGTGATTCTGTCAAATTCTTTTGTAGACCCAAATCAATGGAAAGTCTTATATTGTCACCTGGGATTGGCTCTGTTAGTCCGAGTATCTTCTCGTTTTGCCCCTTGGAGTTCACTTCAATCCTCTCCTTGCCGTTTACTCCGCGCAGCTGCCTCTCATATGTTTTCTCAATGCCGGACTTTCCGATATAGTCAGTCAGGAGGTAGTCTTTGTTGTTTTTTAGCTCATCCTCAGAGATGCGCCCGACATATCCTAGAGCATGAGATAGTAAACCTCCATCCAAATACTCCCTAATTGGATTTACTTCCACGCTAGCTCCACGTAGCTCCTTTATCTGTGAGTCGATAATAATAGCTGTGTCTTTTGAAAGATTTTTGCTTATCAAGACAGGCTGGCTATAGCCGATCCCTTTTTCAACAACTGCTTTTTTTATTTCAGCTTCAGATCTATTAATTATCCTTGAGAGATTCATTATGACCCTGTCTCTCTCCTCTTGTTTCATTGGTAGATTACTTGGTGTAATAACCAAATCATAGTTGGGAACATTTTTTACTAAGGGGGTTCCGGTGCGATCATATAAAATTCCTCTTGGTGCTCTTACAACTCGTTCCTTTAACCGATTAATCTCAGCGCTATTGTAATTTGATTTTCCTTTAATGATTTGTAAATCAAATAATTTCCCTAGGATTAAGGTGAAAATTAATATAGTTAATCCAAAAAAAACCAAAAAGTAGTACTTTCGTTTTTCGGCCTCAATATTTGGGGCATCTGCATCCGCGGTTAAGACGTGATTAATCCACCTCTCCGAATCTAAAGTTTTACTGGACTGAACCCTCCATCGTCGCTTGCCTTCAAGGCCAATAAGTTTCTTAAATATGTTTTTCTTCTTCATTTTTCAGTCTTTTCTTCTAGCCAAAGATAATACTTCTCAAGAGCACGGTCCATCAAGATTCCATAGAGAATTGTTAATATAAGACAGGTGATGTATGAGAAAAGATAGTTTTGCCAATAAACAAAATTATCACCATACAATAGATTTAGTTTGCTTAGATAAACTGCGGTTACTGCTACAGTAAGAATGCCAATATAAGTAATTTTATTTGAGTACCCACTTTTTCTATAAAAAACAATCCTATTTATCAAAATAATTAACAAAAAAAGAATTGTATAAAATGGATACCGAGAATCTGTAGAGAAGTCAAAAAATATTCCTGACAAAAAGGCAATGATCGGTAGGAAATTGCTCCTGCTCTTTAATGAAAGGTCTATCAAAAATGGCAAGACTAGAAATGGTCCCACGCTAAAAATTGAAAAATATGGCATAAATGATAGTTCTAGAATGGTTAAACTCAAAGCAATTAATAAGGTAATGATGAAAGCCATTAATTCCTTTTTATTATCATCACATTGTCAAGGTTGTTGATTTTGACAAAAGGTTGAATGTCAATAGCTTGAAAAATGGACCCAGATATTTGTTGTACGTTCTCAATTTCACCAATTAACAATCCCTTCGGGAATGTTCCTCCCAAACCACTAGTTGCAATTATATCACCCTTTGCGACTTTTTCATTTTGTGGGACTTGATCCATAAATAAACCATTACCAATCTTGCCTTTAACAGTACCAGAAATATTTTTGCCAACCACTGTAGCTGCTATAACACTCTCAGGATCAGTAATAATCATAACCTTTGATGTAGTCTTGCTAATATCCCTAATTCGACCCACTAGAAACCCGTTTGCTATTACGATATCGCCGTCTTTGAGTCCCTCATTTTTCCCTGCGCCTATTGTAACCGTATCTTTTATATTTGAGGGGTCAAAGTATACAACTCTTGCACCAATCATGTCAAAATCATTTGTGTTTTTGAAACTTAAATCTTTCTTAAGCTGACTATTTTCTTTTTGAAGTGCGTCTAGTCGACCGATTTCAGCTAGTGATTTATCAAGTTTTAACTGAAGTTCGGAATTATCTTTCTGAAGGTTTCCGACATTAAATATATTTTTGAAGAAGCCTGAAATCCCGGATCCGAAATCTGTAAATACGGCACCAACAGGTCTTGTATATGATAACGTTGTCTTGGCAATGCCCAAATCTGCAAAGTTATCTAACACAACAAATGATGTAAGCGCTATTAAGAGAATAATAAAGGTAAATTTTTTTCTCCTTTTCATCTACCCACTTTTGGAGACTTTTCATACTGGGTTGCCACTAAAACTTCTTTCAAAACATCAATATCCTCCAAGACTAATCCCGCCCCTCGAACTACGCAGGTCAAAGGGTCATCAGCGATTTGGACTGGCATCTTTGTATTAACGCTTATAAGCTTATCAAGGCCTCTTAAAAGTGCTCCACCGCCAGCCAGTATAATACCTTTATCCATTATATCTGCCACCAGCTCTGGTGGAGTTTCTTCAATCGTCATTTTTACCGAGTCAACAATTTCCATAACAGAGCGCGACAGCGCCTGTCTGACTTGATCGCTGTCTACAGTTATAGCTTTTGGCAGTCCAGTTACCAGATCTCGGCCCCTCATAATTGATTCCAGCCTATCTTTCATTGGATAAGCTGAACCAATATCAATCTTAATATCTTCAGCAGTTCTTTCGCCTAATAGCAAGTTATATTCATCTTTTGCAAATTGGATGATATCCTCATTAAGCTCGTCTCCAGCAATTCTCATCGAACGCGAAGCTACTATTCCCCCAAGTGAGATGACCGCAACTTCTGTTGTGCCTCCACCAATGTCAACAATCATAGACCCTGACGCGTCTTGGACTGGCAATCTTGCACCTATAGCAGCGGCCATTGGTTCTTCTATCAGATAGGCTTTTCTGGCTCCTGCGTTAGTTGTTGCGTCTTCTACAGCTCTTTTTTCTACTTCTGTGACTCCAGAAGGAATACCGATTACAACTCTGGGCCTAGGTAGTAGTGAAAACTTTTCTTTATGAACTTTTTCAATAAAATATTTTAGCATCTGCTCGGTTACTTCAAAGTCACTGACCACCCCATCAACCAATGGCCTACGAGCCACAATGTTTGCCGGCGTTTTGCCAACCATTTTTTTTGCATCCTCTCCTATCGCAAGTATCTGCTTTGTTTTGGTGTTGAGCGCTACTACTGATGGTTCATTTATGACTATACCTCTACCTTTAACATAAACAAGGGTATTGGCAGTTCCAAGATCTATCCCAATATCATGACTAAAATATCCGAATAACTTATTAAACATCCAAACCTTTCTTCAGGCTTGGTAATAGCTTATTTTCTGAGACTACTTCTACAAGGTTATTCTTCCGTATTTTTATCTCGACAGATTTTTGTTGAATCATTTTTGCGCTTACAACAACTCGGATTGGCATGCCCAAAAGATCAGCATCAAATAATTTAATCCCCGCTGCTTCGTCTCGATCGTCCCAGATGACTTCATAACCAGAATTAGAAAGCAAACCATATATCTTATTTGTTTGACTGATAATCTCTGGGTCACTACCCAAGCTTATTAGGTGGATTTGATATGGTGCAATTGATTTTGGCCAGATGATACCACTATCATCATGTGAGACTTCCACTACGGCTCCCATTAACCTACCTAGCCCTATTCCATAGCAACCCATTATAACGGGCTTATCATAACCTTCGTTGTCTCTATAATTCAATTTAAAGGGGTCCGAAAACTTGTTTTTTAACTTAAAGATATTCCCGACCTCGATGGCTTTTATCTCCCTCAAGTCAGCATTTTTACACTCCGGACAGGTATTTTGCTCCTTGATAATTTCTCTATTAACTGCGACTCTGCATTTATCACATAAGAAGATTTGGTCCTCTCCTGATTCGGATTCTGTTTGGTATTCGTGTGAATACTGTGAGAAACTACCCCCTGTAGCAAACGTTTTAAATGTTTTTTCGCCAATGCCAACCCGATCGAATATTTTTGTATATGCCACGCCTGCCTTCTCATAATAATCGTCTAAGTCTTTTTCATCCACGTGAAACGAATATAGATCTTTCATCATAAACTCGCGCCCGCGAAGTAGACCCCCTTTTGCTCTTTTTTCATCTCTGAATTTGTTTTGAATTTGAAAAATATATTTAGGCAGGTCTTTATAGGAGAAAATAAACTTTTTCGCTAGAGGAACTACAACTTCTTCATGTGTTGGTCCAAGTACGAGGTCTGTTTTAGAATAATAACTAGTAAAACGATAAAGATCATCTACGCTTTCCCATCGTCCAGTTTTTTGCCAATTTTCTTTTGGTTGCAGAACTGGCATCAAAACTTCTTGCCCTCCAATATTAGTCATTTCTTCACGAATAATCTGAGCAATTTTATTAAGGACGATTAAACCTAGGGGAAGATAGGTATAAATACCAGAGGCAAGTTGATCAATGTAATTCCCACGAATTAAAAAATCTGCATTGATACTATCAGCGTCTTTTACTTTTTCCTTCCTTGTTTTGATAAGGCTATTTGTAAATTTCATTTTATTTGTTCACCAATTTTAATATATACTGCCAGACATCAAAAGTAAAAAAATCTCTAAAAGTAACAATAATCATTAGACTCATTAACAGGGCAAAACCGACTAGATTAATTGTGTTTTTCAATCTAAGTGGAATTTTCCTCCTTGTTACTATCTCAATTAAAGTAAAGGCGATAAAGCCACCGTCAAGGGCCGGGATTGGCAAGATATTAAACAAAGCCACACTAACACTTAGTATTACTGCAAACTGCAAGATGGCCTCTAATCCGAGGTGAGAGAAATAGTTTGTGACGACTACTAAGCCAATTGGACCAACCATATTTTCTGAAAGTTTAAATTGAGTAAATATCTTACTAAAAAAATCATATATACCGATAACTGTATATTTGGCTATCCCTACCTCAGTGATAAAGGCAGCCTTCATCGATGCAAATAAACCTCCTTTTAAAGTGCCGTCAGTCTCGGGCACTATTCCGATCCGATTGACCTCTTTCTCCTGGTTGTCTGAAGTTTTAATTTTTGATTTGTATGTAGTTAAACTCTTGGTGAGAGTTTGTCCGTCTCTATCAATTGTTAGATTTACATTTGCTCCATTTTTAGTAATTCTAGAGCGTACAATCGAAACTAATTCATCGCTAAAATAAACCTTCTTACCATCAACACTAACTATTATGTCGCCCTTACGGATACCTTCTTTTTCTGCAGGAGTGTTTTTTTCTACTTCAGCAACAACGACCCTCACCGTGCTTTTGATATCACCAGCTCTATCGACGCTTGGGAATATGTTTCTGTTAAATTCTCCTAGCTCAATTGGCTTAAATCCCACTATAAACAATAAAACCAATATCAAAAAAGCTGAGACTAGATTCATCACAACTCCTGCTGAGAAAATAAGTAAAAGAGTGGCTGCGTTTTGATCGAAGAGCTTATTTGTTTTTCCCCTGGTTGCACTATTACGTTTTTTTTCCACAATGATTGTCTCAATTTCCTCCGTCTCTTCATCTTCACCCTCAAGTTTGACGTAACCACCAAATGGAATTAAATTTATCTTATACTCAGTTTCGCCAACTTTTTTTGACCATATTTTTGGAGGAAATCCAAATGCGAATACTTTAACTCCAACTTTTGCATATTTAGCTGCCAAAAAATGGCCCAATTCATGGATAAAAATGATAAATCCGAAAACTAGTATAAATGTAATTGCTGTAATCATCTATTTGCCATAGTTTCTCTTAACATCTCTGTACCAAATCAAAGCCTCGTCAAGGTCTTTTTCCATAAATTCAGGCCAAAATTTATTTGTAAAATATAATTCTGAATAAGCCGACTGCCAAAGCAAAAAATTTGACAACCTTTGCTGCCCACCACATCTTATAATCAGGTCTGGGTCGGGCTGACCTGAGGTGTCTAACATTTGGGAAATTTGATTTTCGTCTATTTCCTTATCTTTAACAACACTATTGGCGATTTTTTTAAATGCTCTGACTAGTTCTCCACGACCACCATATGAAATAGCTACGTTGAGAAAGCCCTCTGAGTTGTTCTCTGTTATGGTTTCCGTTTTAATGATTAGCTTTTGAAGCTCTTCTCCTAGGTCTGATATCTGTCCTATAGCCTTAAATTTTATGCCTTCATTATTAAAGGTATGAACATCCTTTTTCAGACCAATTCGTAAAATATTCATTATATTGTCTATCTCAAATTTCTCTCTCTTCCAATTTTCAGTAGAAAAAGCATAAACTGTAAGGTGTCTGATATTCTTAGACTTTAAGAGCTTTACCGTCTCAATCAAACGCCTGTAGCCCTCTTTGTGGCCCCAGACTGCGTCTCTGCCGTTCTGTTTAGCCCAACGACGGTTACCGTCCATAATTATGCCTATGTGTTGCGGTGAGCTGATAATATCACTCATTATTTAGAGCTCCATTAGTTCTTTTTCTTTGTGAGCCAGTATCTCTTCTACTTTTTGGTTTGCCTTATCGACCTCTTCTTGAATGCGATGTTCACCGCGGTACATCTCATCTTCGCCAATCTCATTAGTACTTTTTGCTTTCTTTACAGCATTCCAGGCTTCGGTCCTTGAATTACGAATTGAGACTCTTGCGTCTTCTGACTTTTCCTTGGCAATTTTGCTGATTTCTTTCCGTCTGTCCTCCGTAAGCTCAGGTATATTTACCCGAATAGCGTCCCCAGTATTTACCGGACTTAGGCCCAGATTTGACTCTCTTATGGCTGTCTCAATCTGCCCAGTAATGGCTTTGTCCCATGGATGGATAAGTATTTGCCGTGATTCAGGTATAGTAATGCTAGCAATCTGTTTAATACTCTGTTTGGAACCATAAACATCTACTAAAATAGACTCCACCATATTGGTTGATGCCCTGCCGGTATGAATCGTGGCTAATTCATCATTCAAAAACTCAAGTGTTCCATCAATTTTGGGTACAAGTTCTTTTATCACCTGCTCAACAAGCATAGTCCCTCCTTAGTTACCTAATTCAAAACGCGAAAACCTTCTTACGGATATCTTCTCACCTATAGCGGCAGTTTTTTCATTTAACAGATCTTGAATAGTAATGTCAGGGTTTTTGACGTATGGTTGTTCCAAAAGACAAACAGTTGAAAAATATTTGTCCAATTTGCCCTCTAATATTTTTTTCAAAATTTCTTTTGGCTTGTTCTCGCCATCGAGCCTTGCTGTCTCGATTTCTTTTTCTTTTTCAATTACCTCATTAGCTACTTCTTCTCTAGTAATATAAAGCGGTGAAGCCGCAGCAATGTGCATTGCTATTTCTTGAGCTAATTCCCTGAAGCTCTCATTCCTGGCTACAAAATCTGTCTCTGAGTTTAGCTCTAAAAGAGCACCAATTCGCTCGTTATGGATATATGAAACAATTAGACCCTGATTCGCCTCTCTGTCGGCTCTCTTAGCAGCCGTCGCTGCGCCTTTCTTCCTCAGTAATTCAACTGCCTTTTCAAAGTCGCCTTTAGCTTCTTCAAGTGCATTTTTGCAGTCCATCATTCCCACGCCGGTCATTTCTCTAAGCTTTGTTACGTCTTTTAGACTAATTCCCATTTTGACTCTCCAGCTCCGCCTTAACTATTGGCTTTGATTTATTTATCAGTTCCGCAATTTCGGTTGAAAAGAATTGAATTGACTTTACAGCATCATCGTTTCCTGGAATAACATAATCAATATTGCCAGGGTTTGCATTTGTATCAACAATAGCTACTACAGGTATATTCAGCTTCTTTGCCTCTTTAATAGCAGTGTTGTCCTTAATCACATCAATTGCAAACACAACATCTGGCTGCTTATCCAGCTGGCTAATTCCACTTAAGTTCTCAGAGATTTTATTAGCCTTTTTCTTTGCTACCAAAAGTTGTTTTTTTGTAGCAAAACTCATTTTATCTATTTTATCTTCCATTACCTTAAGAGTCTTGATTCTCTTGTAAAAGGTATCAAAATTTGTAAGCATTCCTCCGAGCCATCTCTCTGTCACGTAGGGCATGCCACAACTTTCAGCTGCTTCCCTCACAATTGTCTGAGCCTGTTTTTTCGTACCTACAAAGAGCACAACCCCATTATTCTTTATAACCTCACCAAGAAATTTCTCAGCGATAGTTAGCTGTTCGTCTGTTTTAACTAGATCAAAAATATGGACATTTCCACGCTCTGTAAATATATATTGAGCCATCTTTGGGTTCCACCTAGATTTTTGATGTCCGAAATGGACCCCAGCCTCTAGCATCTTCTTAATTCTTGATTCCATCATTCTCCTTTTTCTCCACTTTTTGTGGACCGCCGTTTCTTTTTTATTTTGCCATAAAATCAGGAGGCTATCATTAGAAACGTGTGTATTTATTTAAAGCGAATATAATCTTACCAAAAGAGAGCTTGTGAGTCAATCTCAATTTACTATTGAAAAAGCCAGATTAATAAGTTAAAATTACTTTTGTTGTTAAAAATGAGATTATGAAAAAAGAAATACATCCAAAATACGAAATAACGAAAGTAACTTGTTCCTGCGGGAATACTTTCGAGACAAAATCGACAGTATCTGATATACACATTGATATTTGTTCTGTTTGTCACCCCTTTTATACCGGTAAACAGAAATTAGTCGATACGGCTGGGCGTGTTGACAAGTTCAGATCACGGCTATTAAAAATGGAAGAAATGAAGACTGGCGCACAGAAAAAGTCAAAGAAACCTGAGACTAAAGTGGAAAATAGCGATAAGCCGGAAACGATTAATGATATAAAGAAAGAACTAAGAGAAGAAACAGTCGACTTAAAGCCTAAAAAGAATAAATAAACTGAAGATAGCGCTCGCAATATATATATTCTGGGCGCTATAATTGTATCTATATGAATCCAGAAAAACACAAATCAATCATTGATGACCTGCGAGTAACCGAAAGAGCGCTATCTGATCCAAATATTTTTGCAGATACAAAAAAACTAACTGAGCTAAATCGACATCGAATCTATCTTAATCACTTATTAACAATCTTCGATAGCCTTGAAAAAACTGAAAAGGAACTTGCTGAGGCGGAGAACATAATCGAGACCGTAGATGATCCAGGTTTGATTGCACTTGCCCAAGAGGAGGCAAAAGTAAAGAGAAATGAACGTGAATCACTAGCTGAGCAGATACAATTTGAACTTTTGCCAAGGGACGAAAAGGATTCGAAAAATATCATTATTGAAATTCGAGCAGGTGCAGGTGGAGACGAAGCTGCATTATTTGCGGCCGAGCTCTTCCGTATGTACATTAATTATGCTGAACACAGGGACTGGAAGGTTGAGATCTTGACCTCTCATCAGAACGAAATTGGGGGCTTCAAGGAGGTAATATTTGAAGTTATCGGAGAAGATGTCTTTCATTATTTGAAATATGAGAGCGGGGTCCACCGGGTCCAGCGAGTCCCTGAAACGGAATCAAATGGAAGAATACATACTTCAACCGTAACTGTGGCGGTCCTGCCTGAAGCAGAAGAAATTGACCTAAAGATAGAGACTAGCGAGATAAGAATTGACGTTTTCCGCTCAAGCGGCCCCGGCGGACAAAGTGTTAATACTACTGATTCAGCTGTCAGAATTACTCACCTTCCTACAGGTCTAGTGGTCTCCTGTCAGGACCAGAAATCACAGATTAAAAACCGAGATAAGGCGATGAACATCCTCCGTTCTAGACTGCTTGCTCTTAAGGAAGAAGAGGAACAAAAAGTGCGTGGAGTAGCTAGAAGGTCTCAAATTGGAACAGGTGACCGGAGTGAAAAAATAAGGACATATAACTACCCCCAAGATAGAATTACCGATCATAGAATCAATATCTCTCTTCACAATCTACCTGGTTTTCTCTCAGGTAATATTGACGACATGATAAGCAATCTTATTGAGACCGATCGAACCGAGGCTTTAAAGAAATTGACTTAATTATTTTAGAACCACTCACTTCGCTTCAGTTAATGTGACTTCAATCGTTTTTTGCTTACCATCCCTAAGGTAAGTTATTTTAACTTTATCACCTACCTTGTATTTTGTAATAATACTAGATAAGGATGTACTACCGTTGATTTTATTGTCACCGATTTTCGTTATGATATCACCATTTTCTAGCCCTCCTTTATCAGCTGGGCTCCCTGGTATAATGCCAAGTTCTGTCCTACTTCCATAGATATAGGCACCTTCAGTGACAGGAAGATTATTGCTTGCCGCAAATTCCTTTGTTATAGGGATGTATCTTACACCAAGCATAGGTCTTACTATTTTACCTTTTGAAATTACACTTTCCACGTCTGTTTTTGCAGTATTAATAGGTATTGCAAAGCCGATTGATTGACCGTTTTGATCTATGGCCGTATTGATTCCAATGACTTGTCCTGCCAGGTTTACCAATGGTCCACCTGAGTTTCCAGGATTTATTGCGGCATCTGTTTGGATTACGTTCTCGAGTGATTCAGAGCTTCCACTAGAGCTGTCCCCTGCCTCTATAGCCCTCCCTATAGCACTCACAACTCCAGTTGTAACCGTATTTTGATATTGGCCTAATGCATTCCCAATCGCAACAACAGACTGACCAACCTGGAGATTATCTGAATTACCCAACTCTGCAATCGGCAGATTGTTGGCATTTATCTTTAGGAAGGCAATATCATTGCTTGGATCAAGTGCTTTTATCTCTGCTTTATATTCCTTGCCTTCATTTGTAAAGACACTATAACTGGTGTTTTTCCCGCTTACGACATGTTTATTTGTAATTATTAAGCCATCTTTCTCAATTATAAAGCCCGTGCCAGAGCTTTTGGAATTACCTGTGTTTCCAAAGAAATCCACGGTTTTTGATTCACCCGTAATGCTTACAACCGCTGGACCAACTTTTTTTACAGCCTCAATTACAGCAGAGTTTTCTGTAACATTTTGTCTGATTGTTTTATTCAGAATACTTCCACTGCTCTGACTCTTGTAATCTAGGTAGACAAAGGAGCCAAAAACCCCACCCAATATGCCAACTAAAAAATACAATAAAATAAATATTGCTTTATTTGATGACAAATTCTTTCTCGTGGCCGTACTTTTTTTTGTTTGTGATTTTTCTTTAATAACTTCTTCTGCCATAATTCCTCCTAGACTTGTGGTAACCATCTGGCTGACACAAATAATATTGCTAAAAACAAAATCGTAAAAACCGTATATTCTATAATAACATTTTTGGTCAAACTCTTGTCTGCTTTGTGGGAAACAATGCCCCATGTAAAATAAAAAATAATTGGTAGAATAATAGCCGGTAGAGGTATTCCTAGCAGAGATGCTTTTTCATAACTCGAATAAATCGGATAATTGATTATCCAAATTGATGAAACCCAGGCCACTTCCATCCCCATTAAGGCAATTACTACATTATAAGGCAAAAACTTCCTTTGATTAATACCGTTTTCCCATGCCAGAAAATATGAAACTAAAAAAAAGATCACTCCTGTTAGAAAAATTATCAAAACTAACGGAACGCCAATGTCAGAATTAACGCTGTTGGTAATATACAGTTTATACAAAGTAGATAAGGTAAAAAAAACTGACAAGATACCAACGCTAACTAATAAATTTCTTTGATTTTTGGCCGCTCTCTCGCCCAAGTTAGAAACTCTCTTTAGGGCAATAAATAGAAAGTAATTCATTACCGCAAAAGCGACGAGAACGATGTATTTGATACTAACTATCGATAATGATTGTATATACAAAATCCCACCAATATTAAACAACAGAGGTAAAAAAATAAGTCTAGTTTCCGCTAGTAACGGCTTGAGTTTATATTTGACTTTGAAGAATATTTTTAGCGAAGCCACGATCGCAAGAAAAATCAGAGTGATTCCCAGTAATATTAATCCAGGCCAATTAACTACTGAAAGTTGCAGGATAAATATAATTAACGCAAAAATGATTGACTTTTTCTGGCTGTTGTTCATCTTACTGTTTGTAGTCTTTGCCCACAATAATTTCGATATCGTAGCTGCTGTTTGGGTTTGGATTACTTACCGACTTCACATTAAAGGTTTTCTCCAGAGCCGCAATTGTTTTGGGTTTTGCTCCCTTGGAATTATCGTAAATAATTGTCGTTAAGTGGGTTTGGCCTTGAGCTGAACCTGTATATAGGACCGTATAATCTGAAGCTTTGAGACTCTCAGTCACCTTGGCCGCAAGCCCGGCCGTCGAGGTTCCATTGAAGACAGCCAGATTTGCAGCTTCATCAGAGATTGAATGATCATTAAAAATATTCTTTGCCAATGACCGAAGTGCAGTATAGTTACCTAAACCTAGTTTTGGGATTAAAGTGTATCCGGCTTGAGGATAGTTACCGGCAATCAGCAACCCGTCAGGTGCATTATCGAGTACTTTGTTTACTATTTTCTTGCTATCTATGGTTTTGCCTATTTCTACTAAGCGCTGGATTTCATTTGTTTGAAAATCAGTTTTAACGTTATTTCCTGTTATCTGGATAATCTCAGCGATTTTTTTCGGATTAACCAGTGTTTGTGTCGATAGCAGTTTGTCCTTAAGTGCCACCAAAACCTGCTGTTGCCTCCTTGCTCGGTCAAAGTCGCTTGTAGTTTCACGAGAACGAGCATATTTTAGGGCCATCTTGCCATCCATGTGGTGTAGTCCCTTGGTTATATTAAATGTCCCGTCTGGATATAGAGGATCATATAAATCCTTCTCAACATTTATATCAACACCACCGACCGCATCGATTAATTTTGAAAAGCCGGTAAAATCAGCCCTCACATAGTAATGGATTGGTATATCCAAGACATAGCTAACAGTATCTCTGGCTAGCTGTGGACCACCACCAGAATATTTATATTCCTCCCCATAGGCATGGGCTGAATTAATTTTTGCATAACCATAACCATCAACCTTTACGTAAAGGTCTCTAGGAATCGAGATCATTGAGACATTTTTAGAACTTACATCATAGCTAACAACCATTATAGTATCAGATAAAGTTGCTCCTTGGTGGCCAGCGTCACCTACTCCCAATATTAGAATATTTACTCTGCCAGAACTCTCACCTTTGAGTTGCTTCTTGTCGAGTAGACCCAAAAGGCCAGGAGCATTTTCGCTAACAAAAATATTCTTCATTGATTGGTACGATATCCAACCAAAATAACCGATTATTCCTAACACAATCGCAACGATTGATAAGATAATAATTCTTTTAACTTTTCTTTTCTTTCTTTTCTTCTTGAAACTGACGGTTGTCTTCCCTGGTTTAGCTATCTTCTCTTCGCCCACCATGTTGACACTATTTTCAATTTCGTCAATCGATAATTTTTTGTTCATATTCCTATTTATTACAC
>JBAXEY010000014.1:0-15864 GCA_037140175.1 bacterium
AAGATACTTTAAGAAAACAACAGAAGTTGTTACCGATGTACTCGACCGGAATAAACTCTCGATAAAAACATGAAAAAATGCTATAATTTCCACAAATGAGCAAGGTTAAAACCAAGGAGAAGATTCATAACAAGAATATGAGTGAAGCCTACATTGCTTCTACAGTAGAAGGTATTTTTGATTATGTCGAAAGCAATTTTTCCAAAGCAGATGTCCATGTTCATACGACTTACTCAGATTCCGCCTCTACTGTTGAGGAAGTTCTAGAATTTATCGAACTGAAAACGGATTTAATGGTAATAGCAATTACGGATCACGACACAATCAGTGGCGCCATCAAGGCACAACAGCTTGCAAAGAAAAATAAATATCGATTTGAGGTCGTCATTGGGGAGGAAGTGTCTACTCTTGATGGCCATATCTTGGGTCTATTCTTAACAAAGCCGATCCCTTCTGGACTTTCTGCCCACGAAACTATCCGTTTGATACATAAACAAAAAGGTATTGCTGTTGCGGCTCATCCTTTTTATCAAAGTAGGTTAAAAGACTTTGAGGAGCCTGTTGCTGATGGAGTTGGTGCCACAGTTTTGATCAACGAAAAGAACGGTTTTGATGCCTTGGAGGTAACAAACGGCACACCGGTTTTTGGCAAGGCAAACGTCAAAGCAAAATATTTTAACCGGATGTTACTCTTAAAGCCTGAGGTCGGTGGCAGTGATGCTCATATTTTCTATGCCATCGGTAAGGGTTACACTTTATTTGAAGGTAAAACATCACAAGATTTACGCAAGGCCATAATAAGACGCCAGACTCAAGCTCTAAAGGCACGTTGGTATCCATTTGGATTACTAAAATATGCCTATGCTTTTTTGCCTCACGCTCTAAGAATGGCCTTTTTTACTATGCTTCTGGGGCCTCATCCCAAAAAACGAGAACTGATTAATTTTCCCTCTCGAATAAAAATTCATCGCGAGCTATCAACTCAAAAAAAACACGAACACTCAATCGTTCGAAACCAATAAAGAGCTTAATATATGCCTGAATTACCGGAAGTTGAAACAATTAAAAACGGTCTTGGTCATCGAATCGTCTCCAAAACAATTCAAAATATTGAAATTTTGAATGAAAAATCTTTTATTGGAAGCAAGAAGTTCGTAGTGGACCAGCAAGTCATTGGAGTTAACAGGCGCGCTAAAGTATTACAGATAGAACTAAAAAACCAAGAGAGTCTTCTTTTTCACTTGAAAATGACCGGCCAACTTATCTATCTCGACCACAATACTCGGCTGGCAGGTGGTCATCCCTCCCATGATTGGCATGCTGTCCTTCCAAACAAACATACAAGAATTATTTATACTTTTAACGATCAGTCCAAGTTATACTTTAACGATCTTAGAAAATTCGGTTGGTGCAAGGTTCTCAACGAAAACGATATCGCTAGTGAATTTAGAAAATATGGCCCTGAGCCTTTTTCCTCCTCATTTAATGCAAAATATCTGTTCGACAAAGCTAGCGGCAGAACTTCTATTACGGTTAAACAATTTTTGATGGACCAAAGTGTTGTTGCTGGAATTGGCAATATCTATAATGATGAAACCCTATTTTTATCTTGGGTAAACCCCAAGGTAAAAGCCAATAAGGTTACTTTGAAAGAGTGGCAATTGATTGTAACTAATGCTCAGAAGGTTCTAAAAAACGGGATTAAACATGGTGGGACAACCGATAGCGATTACGTTGACGCCGAAGGCAAGGCTGGGGGGATGCAAGATTATTTAAACGTATACCATAGAACTGGTCAAAAATGTCCGAATGATTGTGGCAACATCATCAAGCGAACTAAAATCGGTGGACGAGGCACATACTTTTGTCCAAAATGTCAGAAAGAAGTTAAATGATATTATTAATCTATGGTAGTGATAGTTATCAAATCAACCAGTGCCTAAGAAAGATCAAAGCTGATTACCCAGATGATAATCTAAGTGTGGTTGAGTTGGCTGATGATGCAAGCTGGCAAACGATTGAACAAGAGATCAACTCTCTGCCGTTTTTGTCCAATAAAAAACTCATTATTGTCAATGGACTCTCCAAAACAAAGGATACAAAGACACAAAAGTCACTTGAGCTAGTGCTAGATTCTGTCGCAGAGGGGGTTGACCTTATCTTTATTGAAAATGAGTTGAAACCTCAAAACTGGCTTTTCAAATTAATCCAAAAAAAGGGTAAATCAGAAATAAAGAATTTGCTAAAGCCCTACGAGATTACGAGCTGGATTAGCAAGAAGGCCAATGAGAAGGAGGCCCAGATTGATAGAGATGCGTCTGAGCTTTTGTCTGCCAAAATTGGCAACGACCTCTGGAGACTCGACAACGAGCTCGAAAAGCTAAAAACTTATGACCAACACATCACGAAAGAGAATGTTACAAATCTAGTCGAAAGTGAATTTCTAGATTCAATTTTTGCCTTGATGGATGCTATCTCTGAAAAGAAAACTGAGAAAGCCATTGAACTCACCCAAAACTTTTCCGCAGATCCCAATAATATTAGCTACATTATTAGCATGATCGCCAGACAAATTAGAAATCTTTTGACGATCAAAGAATTAGATCAAGGAGGTCTCAAGGAAGGAGAGATTGCCAAGAAGTTACAACTTCACCCATTTGTGATCAAAAACACTCTAAAACAAAGCCGTAATTTCACCTTTGATGACTTGCTAGACTTTCATAAGGCTCTAATAAAAACTGACTACCTTACCAAAACATCGTCAGCCGAACCCAAATCTTTAATAATCCAAATGGTGATCAAGGCCTGCCAGAATTAAAAAAAGCATCTTATGATGCTTTTTTTGTTGTCTTCTTTTTTGGAGCTGTAGTTTTCTTTTCGGATTTAACGACTTTTACCTTAGCTTTGACAGCTGTTTTGGGTTTCGCTGTTTTTTTGACCTTATTTAAAGGATCTTTGGTGCTTGCCAAAACTAGTGGTTCTTTGCGAGTTTTATTAACGCTAAGCATTAGTCTAGATTTTCTACGAGCGGCTGTCTTTTTATGAATGATATTATTTTTTGCAGTCTTGTCTATCGATGAAAATGCCTCTGAGACTAACTTTTCAACGTTTTTGCCACCTGCTGCTACAGCCTTGTTTACTGCCTTGATTTTGTTACGATAAGTTGCCTTAATATCGCGGTTGTGTATCCTAGATTTGTCGGCTTGTTTCATCGCCTTTATGGCTGATTTTGTAATTGGCATTTATTCCTCTTCTTGATTTAAATAACGAACATTATTTTACCAAATTTGAAGCTAAATGTAAATATTATTAATTATTGCCATTTTCTACCAAATTTGTGCTTAATCCTGCAGATATTTATTATCTTTTCCTTTTGCATAAGCTTTTTATATATTATTATCCACAACAATGTTGTTGACATTAACAGAAACAAAACCTATAATAATACCCACACGTTGACAAAAAGGAGGTAGGATGTTACCTATTTTGCTATGGGTTCTCGCTTTCGCGTTTACCTATAAGGTGTTAAGCACGCAGAATTAGTCAACTCACATAAAGCCCCGCATAAGCGGGGCTTTTTTATTCCTCAAGTGCCTTCTTTATAACAGAATAGCTATAGCCACGTCGTGACAATAAGCCACTTACCTTTTTGAATTTCTCATCTCTACTCAGATTTGTTAAATGTTTTTTTCCGATCAACTTTATCGCATTGTAGACTTCTTCCTCCTCTGTACAATCGTATAAAACTTTCTCAATTATTTCCTCGTTCACGCCCTTTTGTCTCAGCTCTTGTCTCAAACTAAATTTACCTCGGTCAGTCTTTCTGGAATCTACCCAGCCTGTTGCAAAAACAAGATCATCTAAGTATCCTAACTCTTTGAGGCGCTCTATCACCTTTAATACTGATGATTTGCTAAATTTTACTGATAGCTTTCTATCAAGCTCTGCTAAAGAATTCATTCTGATAGAAAGGATAGTGTAGGCTCGATCTAGACACTTTTTGTACTCCTCGTGCTGACAAATCTTGTTAAATATTGCCTTGTCTATTTCTTTGCCTTGATAGAGATCCAGATCAACGAGGAGTGAGCTGTCTATCCCGCAATAAAATTGGCCATCTATATCAAGATTGCAGCGATTATTCTTACTTTTCTGGATTGTAATGTTAGTTATCTTCATCTATGCCCGAGATGCCGTGCTTAGAAGAGTAGTAGAGAAATATATTTTCGTTACTCCTTCTTTTTATAGGCACGAATCATCTTTTCTATCTCACTAGAGATCTTGGGATTATCCTTTAAAAATTGCTTGGCAGCCTCCCGGCCTTGCCCAATCTTCTCTTCCTTATATTCATACCAAGCGCCGTTTTTTGTGACTATACTGTGCTTAACTCCCAGATCAACAATCTCTCCCTCTGTCGATATGCCTTGATTGTACATAATATCAAACTCAGCTGTCTTAAATGGAGGAGCCACCTTATTTTTTACAACCTTCACTTTGACATGATTTCCAACCACCTCGTCACTGACTTTGATCTGTTCTGTTCTTCGAATATCCATCCGAACTGAGGAGTAAAACTTTAAAGCTTGGCCTCCAGTCGTTGTCTCTGGGTTCCCAAACATGACACCGATCTTCATTCGAAGCTGATTGATAAAGATAACAACCGTATTTGATTTAGAGATAACGCCAGTCAGTTTTCGCAAAGCTTGGGACATCAACCTAGCCTGTAGACCCATATGATTATCACCCATATCACCTTCTATCTCAGCTCTGGGCACAAGCGCCGCCACCGAATCAAGGACCAAAATATCGACAGAATTAGATCGAACTAGTGTTTCAGTAATCTCTAAGGCTTGCTCACCTGTATCTGGTTGTGAAATCAACAACCTATCTATATCGACACCGATATTTTTGGCGTAATCTGGATCAAGAGCATGTTCAGCATCAACAAATGCGGCAGTGCCACCTAGTTTTTGCGCCTCTGCCACAATGTGATATGCCAACGTCGTTTTGCCGCTAGATTCCGGGCCATAGATTTCTATAACTCGTCCTTTTGGTACTCCTCCGACACCCAGAGCCAAATCAAGTGACAATGAACCTGTTGGGATTACCTCAACATTCATATTTGTCGCCTCCCCCAGGCGCATTATCGAGCCTTTGCCAAATTGCTTTTCTATTTGATCAACAGCGCTTTGTAACGATTCACTCGTTTCTATCTTCCCACCAACCCTATCTTTTGGTGTTTCTGACTTAATTTCCGTTTTTTTTGTTTTTTTCACTTGTTTCTCCCTCGACTTATATTAATACAATTACTTAAAATTTTTGATAACTCCAACAACCTTACCTTGAATCATATATGTCCCGGCTTCTGGAAGGATTGTTTGATGCTCAGAATTGGTTGAATCTGGTATAAACTCCTCATGATCTTCCTTGATTAGATATTTTTTGACAGTAGCTTCCGAGCCAATTAAGACAACTACTTTGTCTCCGCTATCAGCAGAATCTTGTCTATGAAAGAGGATATAATCTCCATCATCTATGCCAGATTTGTCCATCGAGTCACCTTTTGCTCTCAGCATAAAGATATCCTGGCTGTATTTTGTAAAAGTTCTGGGCAGTGGAATAATCTCCTCAATCATTTCCTCTGCAAATATTGGCATACCGCAGGCGACATTTCCGACTAATGGAACTTGAACAATATCGTCTGGTGATTTTTTGGCGTTGTTGTTTGTAATCAAAATGCCACGTGGCTTGTTGTCGATGCGCCTAATATAGCCTTTGAGTTCTAATGCATTCAGATGAGAAACAACCCCCATTGGTGCTGAACAGCCAATTTTACTCTGCAATTCACGCACAGTCGGAGCCTGCCCAGTCAGATCGATTGATTCTTTGATCCAGGTTAAAACTTGTTCTTGTCTGTTGGTTAATGTTTTCATGTATACCGTTATTGTATACTAGTCACTTTTTTATTGTCAAGAACTTTTTTATGTTACTTGTAAAAATTGATTAATATATAGAAGAGAGCTATTATTTAAATAATAATATATGAGGTCAACATGGAAGGCGAACACACACCGGTTCCCGAAGAAGAGCAATCAAACTATCACATTCCCGAGGTAAGTTCAGTATCAGAAGATCTAGCGAGAGAAAGCTCGCAAATCACAGTCAATGATCCAGAGGTACAAGAACTAATTGCCTCCGGCATAGAAACTGAGGACGCAATTATGAGAGTACGGGGCAAACGAGCAGCTGAAGAAAGTCACTAAACTATCTAATAAGCACTATTTTATATCCCTAATGCTTGAGACCACATAGTCAGGCTTAATCCCGATTAATTTGCCGATAATGTTTTTTAGAAAGATTAATTTGATCGGTCTTTTGACGAAGATTGTTCTAATTCCCATTTTTTTTGCTGGCAGAACGTCGTTGATGAAATCGTTACCAACATAGGCTGTCTCAGCTGGGTTTATTTTTAGGTCGTCCAAAAAATATTTAAAAAATTTCGTGTTTGGTTTGTGTAGATGTATTTCCCAAGAGATATATATTGCAGAAACTGAATCACCGATACTGCTATTTTCAATAAATTTCCTTGCCTTGTGAGGCTGATTGCAAGCAATTACTATTTTATACTTTTGGGACAATCTTTTTAATTCTAAATAGTCGTGGTGCCAGATCCAATCACCAATACCCTCAATTTTTAGCGTTCCCCCCAGATCAAATACAATTGTTTTAATTCCTTCAAGCATAGTAACATTTTAACAGTATATTTACTTTGTGACGACTAGCATATCTCTGCCCTGGTTCATTTCTCTACTTTGAGCGTCAATCGCCTGCCACAAGATTTCCCAAGTATAAAAATAATCTTTGCCTTCTTTGACACCAGCGTCGTTAGTGATTACTCCTGTCGCATTATAACCTTTGATGACTAAAATGTGATAGGTAGGGTTGGGGCCATAGTGAGGATTAGCCAGAGTATGGGTGATGACTGGGACCATGACTGGATTTCCATCTGATATCGTTTGTTTAATGTTGTCGGCTGTGATATCCTCAGTTACTTGATATTTATAACCGTAATAATCGCCTGCTAGTTTTCCAATTTCATACATATTCAAATCTTTTTCTCGACCGTAATTTGTTTTCTCCCAAGTAACCATATTTATCAATTCCTGATTGGCTGTCGGAGGTGGAATAATGTTGGCTAGGTTTCCCGTCAGGTAATAATGGATCATCAAAAGAGCCGCTTCTTCACAAGATTCCTCATGAATGCTCCAGTTAGCATATGGTGCCTGGACAGTATAAGGCACACTCAATATAGCCTGATCTTTAATCTCAGGCTTTTTGGCAACAACCTTCTTTGTTTCAACTGCTTCTACTGGAGGTGAAGGAGGCTTTGCTGGCGTAACAGTAGTTTTCTTTGGCTTATAAAAAAACTGTGACTGCAAAAGAAGCCCAAATATGACAAAGGCTAGGATAATTATTATATTGAAGTAATGTTTGCGTTTCATATTATTATTATAAACTTTTTTAGAGAGTTGGGGCGGACGCACGATGGTGCGTCCGCCCCGTTGTTACCTACCCGCGAAAGTATTTCGCTAGACCAACCGCCGAGAGGGCGGAATAGAGAAGGAGACGAAGTGGCCCCCGGGTCCACCATTGCAAAGATTGGGAGTCGAAGCCGATCCGACCAATCGTCGTATCATATTGTTGGCAGATTTTGAAACCATCCTTTCGGATCATTCGCTCGATAGCGTATGCGTGGATGAAAGGATTAGCGACAATGACAACCTCTTCGATCTCAAGGTGGGCAAAATAGAGTCGCGCCTCGGCCCAAACGTCCACACTGTCGAGATATGACCAGTCAAGAAGCGGCTCGACGACATGGGTCACCTTGATGCCGTCTTTGATCAGTTTTATCGCTACTTCCCACTGGGAGATAATGACAAGTTCACCTTCTTCTGCCTCGACGATCCTTTTGACAGCTTCAGCTAGCCGAAAGTTACACGGGCTCGGCTCAATCTTTTCTTGAGCAAAGGAAAATGCCACTATGCCCCTTTTCATCTCTACCCCTTAGGGTCGATTTTGTAGGTACAAGAACGCTATAATATCACTTTTTGTTGTTCTTGTCAAAGATTAGGTAAATTTGTTTAATAAAAAAAGGCTACATCTACTGTAACCTTCAAAAAATAATAGCGTTGTTATAATTATTTTTTCTTTTTGCTTTTTGCTTTTTTTGCTACTGGTTTTTTGGGTGCATAACGAGCTACTCCCCAAAGCGCAAACAATATAACCAAAGCTCCGAACCAATACCAGATATTTATACCAAGAACGTCCATTTTCTCACCTCCCTCCAAGAGTTTTTTTATTTACTAAATAAATTTTAGTTTTTATGTCAAATAAATACAAGCTATTTCGCCTCTCCCCAATTCTTGCCAACACCGATTTCTACTATAACCGGGACATCAAGCGTAACCACTGTTTCCATCTTTTCCTTTACAAAAGCCTTAACTTTCTCAATATCATCATCGGGGACTTCAAAAACTAGCTCATCGTGGACCTGCAGTAGTATCTTTGTCCTTGGACTTACTTTTGACAAACCTTGGTTGATTTGGATCATCGCTAATTTCATCAAATCGGCGGCTGTGCCCTGGATCGGCATATTCATTGCCATTCTTTCTGCTGAACTCCTTATTATATGGTTCGAGGAGTTAAGTTCTGGCAAATAACGTCGTCGTCCAAATATGGTTTCAGCAAATCCAGCCTTACGAGCATCAACAACCACTTGTTTCATATATTTTTGAATTCCTGGGTGGGTCATAAAGTACTTATCGATAAAAGCCTTGGCTTGAGCGTAATCAAGGTCTGACTGTCGTGCCAAGCCGTGAGGAGAAACACCATAAACAATACCGAAATTAACGACCTTCGCATTTCTTCTCATCTCAGACGTAACCCTATTTTCTGGGACGTTATAGACCTTCGCCGCAGTCGAGGTATGAATATCTAGCCCGGCCCTAAAGGCCTGAATCATCGTCTCATCCCCAGCAATATGAGCAATGACCCGAAGCTCAATCTGGGAATAGTCGGCCGAAATAATCGAAAATCCTTCGTCAGCAATAAATGACTTTCTAATGTCCTGACCAACCTCACTCCTAATTGGAATATTCTGTAGATTTGGATTACTAGAGGAAAGGCGCCCTGTCGCTACAATCGCTTGGTTGAAGCTAGTATGAATCCGCCCTGTTTTAATATTAATCAGCTCCGGTAGAGCATCGATGTAGGTATTTTTAAGTTTCGCTAGCTCGCGGTATTCAATCACAAGCTCGATAATCGGGTGAGTGCCACGGAGCTTTTCTAACTCCTCTGCTCCAGTGGAATAGCCTCCGCTTGGTAACTTTTTTAAAGTATTCTTTCCGATCAAGTCTTGAAGTTTAAGTTCTTCGAATAAAACCTTTTGCAACTGACTCGGGGACCCAATATTAAATTCTTCTTTTGATATTTGGTAAATTTCTTTCTCAATCTGAGCTAGCCTGAGACCGAACTTTTTTGATAATTTCGATAATAGGGCTGTATCAATCTTGAAGCCATTCATCTCCATCGTCGCCAAGATTGGGACTAGTGGCATCTCTATCTTGTTCATCAGTTCTTCAAACCCACCTTCTTTTATCTCTCTTGCAAAATGGTGATAAAGTCGCAAAGTCATATCGGCATCCTCTGCGGCATAGAGAACTGCTTTATCAATCGGCACCTGGTCGAAAGTAATCTGGTCTCGTCCCTTCCCGATCAGACTTTCAATCTTTGACATCTCTATTCCTAGCTCAGCAAAAGCTAAATCCTCCAGCTTCTGTGCTCGAGCGTTTGGATTCAATAGATAGGCGCCGATCATAGTATCGAAAGTGATTGGGGCTAGCCTGATTCCAGCATTATTTAAAATTACGTAGTCAAATTTTATATTATGGCCAATCTTTGGTGTTTTGTTTATGAGAATGGGTCCTAAATGTTTTTTCACCATTTCTAGAGATAGTTGTGTGCCTTCAAGGTGCTTGATCGGTATATAATAAGCTTCACCTTTATCGTAAGAGATCGAGATCCCAACTAGTCGTGCACTAATTTCGTCTAATGAATCCGTCTCGGTATCAATCGAAATAACTCTAGCTTTTCCCAATTTTTTTACTAACGAATCGAGCTCTTTCTCTGTCTCAATCACGTGATAATTCTCGGTCGTAAAATGTTCTTGGCCTTTATTTTTGACTGGACTCTCGCTAAACATGTCGGTTTGACTAGGTTGTCCTGGCAGTTTATTTAATAATGATTTAAATTCCAAACGTCTGAAAAGTTCAAAAACTTTATTTCGGTCAAATTCGTGGGTACAGCATTTATCTAACTTTAAATTAATTGGAACATCAGTCACTATCTTTGATAGTCTCTGACTCATATATGCTATCTCTTTATTTTCCGTCAACTTGAGAGCAATTGCGGGCTTTATTTTGTTCAAATTGTGATAGACTTCATCCAATGTTCCATATTCTTGGATTAATCCAACTGCTGTCTTTTCACCAATTCCAGCCACTCCGGGGATATTATCACTCGGATCCCCTTTGAGCGCCTTGAAATCAACAAATTGATCGGGCCTAAGCCCATATCTATCTGCAATCATGGCTCGATCATAGATAACGGTATCGGTAAAACCCCGCTTCATTGTATAAACTTTCGTCGACTCATTAACAAGCTGTAATTCGTCAAGGTCTCCCGTTACGATAAAGGTTTCTATCGATTTATCTCCCTTCACTTTTTCCGCTAACGAGCCTATCAAATCGTCGGCTTCAAAGCCGGGCTTCTCAAATATCGGCATATCAAAAGCTTCAATAACTTCTCGCACAAGTGCAAATTGTGAAATCAAATCATCTGGAGCGGGAGGTCGATTTGCTTTGTATTCTTTAAACTCATGGTGACGGAATGTCTTGTCTGGTAAATCCAAAGCCACCACCACAAAGTCGGGCGATAAATCCTTAATAACTTTGAGCAATATGACCGAGAACCCATAAACTGCATTTACGATCTCCCCACCTTTGGTCGTAAGAGGTGGGATGGCGTGATAGGCCCGATGAATCAGAGCATGACCATCAATAATAACGAATTTTTGCTTTTTCATAGCTTCATTTTATCATTTTTTAGATAGGTTTATTAGACAAAAGAAAAGCGGCCCGCTCACCATTTTAGTCACGGAGGGTGTGACATAGGTGAAGCGGGCCGCAACGGCCGACGGAGGTGGATGTCGACCTTTTGGCCCAGGGGTGCAGCGCCCCGGGGTTTTTGGCACGGTTCCCGTTCAGGAGGTGACGGGTTCCAGCCAATGTTTGAGGGGTTTCATTCAGTAGGTATTGCCGAGAAGAGGAGCAGAAACAAATCTGCAGGCTGAGTTTACTTTTGGTGGTCCGATCGGCTCTGCTCGTCGCATCTCTGGTTTGTAGTCGCTTGATGCGACACACCTTTCTTTCATATAGATGTTTTGGCAGGGTTCGATTGGCTCACGACAGCAAGCACAGCCCCCTCTCAGGCTTTTCCTCATGATTCCCCCTAGAATCAAATTTCTGTACTACTTACGTCTGCGCTACTATAACACTATTCACCTATTTTTTCAATACGCAAAAAGTCGGCGCACTTCTGCGACGCCTTTTGTTCTAAGTTTAGCTCAAATAATCTTTTAATTTCTTTGAGTCTCGATGTTTCTTTAATTTCAATAAAGCCTTTGATTCGATCTGTCTAATACGTTCACGCGTTACCCCAAATTCTTGACCAGTTTCCTCTAATGTGTGAGATCGTCCAGCATCTAGGCCAAACCTCATTTTTAGGATTTTCTGTTCTCTAGGTGTTAACAACTGTAAAACTTCGTTGATATGTTCTTTGAGAAGCTGATAGGTTGCCGCTTCTTCGGGCGTGTCAGAGTCATTGTCAGGAATAAAATCAGCTAGACGTGAATCTTCTTCTTCCCCGATGGGGGCTTCGATAGATACTGGCTCTTGTTTTATCTTTAAGATATGGTTAACCTTCTCTACTTCGATACCCATTTCAACTGCGATCTCCTCTGGCAAAGGCTCTCTGCCAAGCTCTTGGACAAGTTTCCTCTCTGTCCGTATAAGTTTATTAATCGTTTCTACCATGTGGACTGGAATACGAATTGTTCTGGCTTGATCAGCAATCGCCCTGGTAATAGCTTGCCTGATCCACCAAGTGGCATAAGTCGAGAATTTATAACCTCGTTTGTAATCAAATTTTTCGACGGCTCGAATTAAGCCGGTGTTTCCCTCTTGGATCAAATCCAAAAGATCAAGACCGCGACCGATATATCTTTTGGCAATCGAAACAACCAGACGCATATTAGCCTCAGCTAATCGTTTTTTGGCCTGTTGATCGCCTGCCTCAACTTTTTTTGCTAGATCGACTTCTTCATCCCATGTCAAAAGTGGAATTCGGCCAATCTCTCGCAAGTACATCCGAACTGAATCGTCGGCCAATTCTGAGATATCGTCAAATTTATCTAATTCAAAATCACTGACCTCGCCTTCACCCCAAATTTTGTCCTTCGCATCAACAATCTCAATACCTTGGTCAGAAAGGGTGGCATATAAATCATCGATTTTATCAATGTTTTCTTCGACGTCCGGGAATAGTGTCAGAATTTCTTCTTGGGTGATAAACCCTTGCTCTCGCCCTTTTTGGATTAATTGGTCGATCCGGTTGTCAAATTCTTCTTTCGCCATTTGGCTCCTTTCATTTGAGAAAATGTGTTCTTTAAATGTTTCTCTCTTGATCAATTAGTAGCTGAAGCTCGAGCATCAATTCTTTGACTGCTTTTGGATCCTGATGACTCTCCGCTTCAAAGATTTTTTTGTTTAAAGCTTTTTTTGCTTTTTCGTAGCTGAGATGGCGCAACCTCAATACCCCGTTGAATACTTCCTCTCCCATGATCTCGTCTGTTGCGTCCGCAAACTCATCTTCTATGGCAAAGACCAATTTGTTTAAATACTCAACATCATCTGGTTTTTGACCTTTTAGCCATTTTTTAATATCAAGCTCTTCCACTTCGTTAATATCATAGAGCTCGGTCGTAAATCTGACTAATCTCTCCTCGATAAAATCATCTGGCTTTAGTTTGTTAAAAAAGAAATTACCAAATTGAGGTGAGACCAACAATAAAGAAAATACCCGTTCTTCTAAATTTGTTTCTTTTGTCTTTGATTCTACAGCTTTCGCAGTCTTTTCCCCTCTGCCAGTAGCTGAAAACTTTTTGGCGCTCTTGGCTTTGCTAAGAGCTTCGATCAATGCTTGCAAACTAACGCCGACTCGTTGAGCTAATATTTGTAAATAATGCTCTTTTTCTACGGGGTCGGGCAAGCGTGAAATTGTAGCGAGCAAATCTTTCGTTGCTCGTTTTTTATCTAAAATATTTGTGATGTCGTAGCGGTCGAAGGTGCTATCAAAGATATAGTCTACCACATATTTTGCCTTTTTACAAGCATTAATCCACTTTTTGGGATCATTTTTCACCAGGTCGGCTGGATCTTTACCCTCTGGGACCTCGATTACTTTGATATTAAAACCCTTATCTTGAGCGAGCTCGATCGCACGCTTGGTCGCGTTCTGCCCTGCCAAGTCTACATCAAATGCGATTTTTATATTTTTGGTAAACCTTTTAATCAAATCAAGTTGTGACTCTGCTAGGGCCGTCCCACTCGAAGCCGCCACATTTTTTACCCCCGCCTGATATGAAAAAATCATATCCATATTTCCTTCAACCAAAATCAAATGGTCTTGTTTTCTGGCTTGTTCTTTGGCTTTATCCAAGCCAAAAAGTATATTTGATTTATGATAGATCGGTGTTTCAGGAGTATTAATATATTTTGGTAGAGAATCATCTAGGACGCGGGCCGAAAAACCAATCACTTTACCCTGAACATTGGTTATGGGGAACATCAGACGGTTACGAAATTGGTCAAAGACTCTGTTATTTTTTGAGTTGGCGACTCCGGCTCGAATGAGGTCTTCTTTTTCATAGCCGATCGTAGTCAGTTCGTGGACGATAGCATCTCCTTGAGCTGGAGAGAAACCAAGCCGAAAATCTCTGATAGTCCCATCGTCTAGCCCACGTTTCTTTAAATAATCGTAGGCGTACTTGCCAGCTGGCTCGAATAATAGCTTTTCATAATATGCACAAGCTTGGTCATTGATAGCAAAATATTTATCAGTCGGCTCTTTCCGTTCCTTGAAGTTTTGTGATAATTTGACTCCAGTTTTAATCGCTAACTCTTTGACCGCATCGGGAAAACTTAATCCTTCAATTTTTTCAGTGAAAGAAATCGCGTCGCCGCCTTCGTTACAACCAAAACAGTGCCAGATTTGCTTCTCGGGGCTAACCATAAAAGATGGCGTTTTCTCACTATGAAATGGGCATAATCCTTTGAAATTACGTCCTGATTGTTTGAGTTGAACATATTTACCGACATATTCAACTATATCTATCTTGTTTTTTATTTCTTCGAGTTCGTTGTTCATAGCTTGGACATTATACTTTATATTATACCTATTTTAAACGATTATTCTTGAAATAAACTAATTTTACACATATAATGCACACGACTACAAACCTATCTCAAGGGGGAAGGATGTACGTAGCACAAAGGCAAGATCCTCTGCCTATAGCCCAGAATTTCACCGATGAGCTAATGAAAAACGATCGGCTCCTCGGCTCAAAAGCAATCTCTCTTCTCCGACGGGTCGACCAAAGACACCGGGTCACGGCAAACAACTGCTTTTGGTACGCGATTCAGGCAGACAAACTGGTAGAACTAGTCCGATATCTCGAACCCAAGGTCTTGGAAGCAGAAAGAATTTATTCATTCTATCCGGTAACGGGCGAGGACTACCAGTATCTCAGAACTCTGGAGGTTTAGATGGCCGTTCGAATGCTCATTAGGTTTCCAAAAAATATTGAGCAGGAGCTTGGTCCCTTCTTTCCGCAAACTCAGTTTGTGCTCTCGACCTTCCCTGCCTCGGAGCATCAAAACGGCAAGCTCATAGTTGAGATAGGGATTAGGTATCGAGTTCGTCAAGCCGCACTAGATTTTCTAAAGCTAAAGCTGAGTCAGGCACAGCACATCGACGCGGAACCCTCTGTTCTGCCTGAGGATATCCAGTTTTTCCGAAACTATGTTTGTGACGTGAAGTCGAAAGACTTAAATCACAAATATTAGATCTGGGGAGTGGGTGCATCATTTGCATCCACTCCCGCTCTCTTTATTGATAAAATCCGAACTATCTCAGGCCATGATTTAACACGTTTAAGGTTTTGACCCTTGACCCCTTGATTCCAAGGATGGTCAAAAAGCAAAACCGTGATTCCAGCTTCATTGCATTTCGTGGCAAACTCTGGCAGATCTTCTATGATCACTTCAATCCCGTTATTGACACAAAATTGCCATTTATCTACCTTTTCTGCCTCGCCGTAAACAAAAAATATTTCCCTGTAGAGGCCGTTCAGGTTATTTTGAGCCCATTTTATTGTGCCATCACGATAATGATCAGGTCGACCAGTGATGATATAGATCTCGTGTACCATGGCTAGTGTTTTTATACTTTCGACAATTGCAGGGTCTACTTTTTTATTAAAAAAATCTGCTTCCTTAACAAAGAGGTCCATTTTTTCTTGCATTTGATCCCAGGTATCACCAGTCAAGTCCTCAAGCCTGTAAGTATTTAGATTCTCTTTGCTCCAATTCGTTCCATAGTTTGCGTTATGGAATTTAGCAAAAGGAAGGCAAAAGTCTACGATCACATCATCTATATCTATTCCGATTTTCATAAAGGTAAGTATATAGA
>JBAXEY010000015.1:0-15718 GCA_037140175.1 bacterium
TAGAACTACGCGATCCTTTTCAGAAAGCTGCTGCTAGATATCGAATTTCTCCCTTATTTTTGGCCTCTGTCTTTAGCGGTGGCGAACATGGTGGCAAGTGGCCGTCTTCAGGCCCCTGGGCAGTAGGCTCATCGGGTGACACTGGCCCCTTTCAGTTTCTAGAGTGCACTTGGGAAGGCTGGAATCAACCACTGTGTAAAAGCAGTTTTGGTAAGGCGAATGGTGTTTTTGAAACAAATCAAAAAATAATTGATTCGATCGGTGGCTATGGCCAAGACGGTGATAGCGACAACGTCGCAGACGTAAACAATATTTACGATGCCGCCTTTGCTGCTGCTGATTATCTCGCCCGAGCCGGAGCGACTAATAATGGCGTGCCAGTAACTGATCAGGACAAACTCCATGATGCCGCCGCCAAATACAACGGTGGTAGCTATTGGAAATCTCCTATGGCACAAAATTATGCCGATCGTGCTATGAAAGTTTATAATCGACTAAGTCTTTAAGCCCCTTACTATTATGAAGTTAAACATCCTCAAAACAAGAAAGATGACTGCAAGAAGAATTCCCTTATTACTAGCGAGTGTCTTCTTCTTGTTTGCCCTAGTCTTATTTATCCCTCCTAGCATTGGCTACGCCGGTCAATCCTGTCCCATTTGCAACGGTGAGGTTGGCAAAGAAAAATGTAGTGATAATAGTTGTCGTACAACCTGTTTCCCAGATGGCATTAAGTGTGATCAAGCCAAGAGTGAGGGTCATTGTGGAAATGGTTCTTGTGACCCAACTTGTTGTGGCTATCAAAAACTAGCGCCAGGGCAAAGCTGTGTAAACGATACCATAAATGGTTTACCGATTAACCCAGAACCAAACCATACCAAAATTTGCCTGGACCCTGGACATGGAGGACTTTCCGACCCGGGAGCACACGCTGTACCAGATACTGGCGAGTATGAAGCAGACTGGACCATAAAAATAGCAAACGATCTAGAGCTTATGCTAAAAAGTAAGGGTTATGACGTTATTAAAACAAGAACAAATACTGGCATCGCTTCTCCTGGGGTAAAGCTAAGCTCATCCGACAATCCCGAGGCGACTCAAACTCGAACAAAATATTGTTACGACAATAACGCTGATTTTATGTACCGAATCCACTTGGACGGGGGTGATCAACCCCAGAGAACCTGGTCAATTGTCCCAAACCAGAACATGGATCGTATTTACGATGTGAGTAAAAAATATGGTGATTCTATCCAGAAATATCTAATAGAATATCTAGGGACTCTTGTTCTCGGCAAAGATTCCGAAGGCAAGGCAGGATCATTGCCGATTGTAGACGGCGGCGTTCACACCGAGGGAACGGCTGATTACCCAAATAATCTACAAGGAACCCTGGAGGCTCAAAGTTTAGGCGGCCCACCCATTGTGCTGTCAGAATTAATGAATATGTCGCCTGCAAGTACCACTTGGCTTAAAAGTCCAAGCAATTATCAAATGCTGATAGAGGGTCTGACCTATAGTTTTTCAAAGTCTATCGATCCGCTGGGTGGTGGATCAGTTGCAGGTAATAAGGCGGTGGCTATTGCCAAAACTCAACTTGGCAAACCTTATGTTTTTGCTACCCCAACCTGTACTAGGGATAAGTGGGCCACATCCCCCCCGCCAACTGGCTGCCCATATTATGATTGTTCAAAGTTTACCGACTGGGCTTGGTATTGGGCTAGTAACAAGAAAATATACCTATACGCTTACACTTCCTCTGATTGGACTTTCGCTGTCGCAAACCCAAGTAAATATAAAACATTTCACGTTGACGACACTAAAAATGTTACCGTGATAAATGCTTCTCTCAAACCAGGAGATCTTTTGTATATCGGTGAAAGCGGAGCCGAATCATACCATGTTGTCATGTTTGTCGGCAATGACACCTTTATCCACGCCCCCCATGCCGGCGCTGTTGTAAGCTATGGGCAGTTAAGCACCTACCTTGGCTGGTCCGGAGATGTCGTGAGGCCAAATCCATGAAAATAACCCCAAATAAAAATTTAAGGTCACTTATCATAATATTAGGGGTTCTTATTTTATTCGGGTCGACCTTGCTTACAATCTCTGTCTATTCGAGTAAGAAAAATCTACAGTCTATTACTGGCCTGACCAACCTCGCTATAAATAATAATTGGGCAAGTGAAAAAGATTTTAACAATTGCACAAACGACCAAAAGAACTGTGCAAAAAAAGCCAATGAATATATTACAAACGGGATCCAGATTGCTATTCCCTATATCGATTTTGATCAAAACAAACTCGACAATGCTAGCTCGCAGATTGAATACGACCTAGATAATAATCATTACGATCTTGCCTATCAAAAAGCCCAATCTCTGATATCAATTTACAAAAACCAATATCTCACCGTCTGGACCAAAAATAAAAATGATTTTGTTAAGATAAAGGACGAGATTAACTCTAAATCTCAATTACCTCAAAAAAATGTTTTTGTCGCTAACTATTTAACCAGTCAACCCTTTGCCAAGGCGACCCTCTTTATTTCTAACACTAACGGCCTTGATTCAGCTTTTTATTATTTGAGTAAGCAAAATAATAAATGGGTTGTTGTCCTGGGTCCTGGTAGTTCATATACAGACCCCGAGTTAAGGTCCGTTGGACTGAGCGATGAAATAATAAAAAAACTAGATTATGGTATTAATATCCCTGTTTTTTATGATCCAAACTCCGCTCCTCCAAAAAGCTTATTATCCCTTAGCGGCTACCTAGAAAATAACCAAACAAAAATGAGTAGCGATTTATTAATAAAGCTACCATATTTCAGCCCCAAAAATGATTTTTCTATTGATTACAAAGTAAACAATAACAACCTGAATGAGATAACTTATATTGTAAATATTTATTACCAAGAAAAAAGTCAAATCAAGACCTCAAAAGACCTGGCCCTTATGTGGCTAAGCTCAAATGGTGCAAATATGAATAATGATATTCAATATAAAGAATTTCCGATGAATGTTAGTGAGGGACTATAACTTGAGCGTTCTGTTTTTAAAATAAAAAAATGTTATGATATTATTAAATAAAATGAAAATCAAAAAACTACAAATCTCTTTTTTATTACTTTTTATAATTACTGTCTTTGCGGTAATATACATCGCTCCGAAGATAAGCTATGCTAGCCAGACCTGTCCAATCTGTATTGAAAACGGGAAGCTTGTCGAAAAACAAACGTGTCTCGATGGCACATGTCAGACTTCTTGCTTTAAAAACGGTGGTATCAAGTGTGAAGCTGGAGAAGGTCATTGTGCCAATGGGGCTTGTGATCCAGGCTGTTGTGGCTATCAAGAACTCTCTCCGGGCCAAACCTGCACCGACGACACCTTCACTGGGGGTAGCGATACAGGTGTCTGCACAACCGTGATCTGCCTCGATCCGGGTCACGTGGCTGCCTCAGGACTAGACAATATCCAGCAGGGGATAAGCGAGAATGACAATGCCTTCAAGGTTGCCAAGTCTGTAAAAAAGAAACTAGAGGATGACGGTTATAAGGTCGTCATGACCAAAAACAGTGCTGATGCTCTCAAGACCCCAGATGGTTTGAAGCTAGAGACAAAGGGTGGGTGTGACGATCCGGATGGAATCCGCAATCGCTCCAAATCTTGTAAGGCCCAAGGGGCTACTTACATGTTTAGCGTCCACTCAGATACTGCTGGCAGTGGGCCATATATTATTGCTCCTCCCAAGCCTGCCTCAGGTTGCAAGCCCAATACAACAAGCGATTATTACGCCCGAAACCTAGAAACTGCCCAAAAAATTCAATCAAAGGTTGCGTCAACCCTCGGCACGTCTCACAGTGCTGATCCTGGCGGTGTGGTTATTGAGGGGGGAGGATATGTTAGATGCAATCCTTCTAACCCCAACTGCTGGCAATTAAATGCCACGGCTGGGGCTATAAATGAGGAGATCGATCGTGGACTAATTGAAATGACTCCCGACCCTGCTTGGTATGCCGAGAACCTAGACCTAGCCTCAACTGCAATCGCTAAGGGACTCTCCAGCGCTCTACCGAAAGAGAGCAAAAACAGTAGCTGTGCATCAGGAAGCTGTGCTGAGATGGGGCAAAAGGTAGTTGAAGCTGCCCGAAGCCAGATAAAGAAAACCTATGTTTGGGGCGGATGTCACGTCGAACCTTCAAATTTTCCTAATGGCTGCGCCAATTATGACTGCACCGGCCTAACTGGTTGGGCATGGTGGAAAGGCTCCAATGGTAGGGTTAATTTCCATGGAGCGACGCTAACTGGAGGTCAATATGCCGGCTCAAATGTTACTTACGTAAAACCAGGCAAAGATGTTGCTGAGGGAGCACAGGCTGGCGATATTATCGGCTGGAGCAATACATCGAGCTGGCAGCAAACATATCATGGTGCAATTTATACGGGCAAAAACAGCTTAATCGAGGCCTACTCAAGCGGCCTTCCATCCAGAGAAACAACTATTAACGGACGCCGGCCATTATATTTTGCAAGACCGAAAGCTTGCAAATAGGAGCTTATTTAATATGAATAAAAAAATAATTATTATCGTTGCAGCCTCCGTCTTCCTTCTAATCTTAGCGACTGCTGCTATCTTTTACACCCAGACGTTTAGTGTTGGCGCGTACTCCAAAAAATTCGAGCAAGTTGTCATTGACAACGAATGGGCGACCAGCAGTAATTTTGATCCCTGCAAAAAAAGTCCAAAAAATTGCATCCTTCTTTCGGCCATGTATATCAAAAGCGGTTTGCAATTACGGGCCGACTATACAAATTATGATATGAACTCATTAGATACGGATTTTGCCAAAATAAATTCATTAATTAATGAAAAAAAGTATAAACAAGCTCTCCAAAAGAGCGAAGACGCTATAAAAAAAGTTAATATCAACTATGGCAAATATGTAGAGGCTAATCAAAAGAATTTTACCGACATTGATAGCCTTATGAAGAAAATGCCGAATATTACTTTTGATTTTACCGATATAAATTATAGAATCATTGATAATTGGGCGGTTATCACGCTTCTTCCGAAGACAGGTGGCGATGTCGCCAATGTGGTCTTACAAAAATCCAACAACAAAAAATGGGGTATTTTAATCGGCCCAGGAACAGTCTTTGACAACGAACTTCTTAATAAATACCCCTCCATGCCACAAAAAATTAAAACAGGAGCGAACACAATTAACTCCCTGGTGATTGTTCATAACCCAAAAGTAAAGATGCCAGCACCCATAGTAGACGCTGCCAGCCTGACAAACAATGTTTCTATCGACCCTCTTTCTGAAAGACTCCCATACTCAACAAACAATTTTACTATCCAGTCTTCGTTTGATAATGGCCTTCCTGTTTATACAGTTTCTTATTATGAAACCGCTGACAACACCCTCGACATAACAAAGGCGGCCGTCAAGGCTTGGTTAAAAGAGATTGGGATCACCGTCAGCGATTCCAGCCTTAAATACAAGCTTCTCAAAGTTTCCGTCCCCAAAAATCCTTCCGAATAAAATATCTTCTACAAAATCACTGGCCGGTCGAAAGAAATGAGTTATAATAAAAAAAAGGCTTTAAGACAAAATGGAACCAGAAACAAACAATCAGCTTCCTGATCAATTGAACCAAGTAAAAGAAAAACCCAAGAACAAACTAGTTTTAATCTTGGCCGGGATAGTCCTTGTCGTCCTAGTCGTCATCGTGATTCTTTTTTTCTTTTTTGGCAGCGGGGCGAGCACTATGAATAAGGATCTTTCGGATAAATCTAAGTCTTTTATTGAAACTTATGGCAATTATAGCTACGCCAACCCAGGCCGCAACCTTGATTCTATCAAAAGCCTGATGACAACTTCTTTGTATGGATCAATCAAGGGGGATAGCCAAGACTATATTTATACTTCCAACCTCCGTAAAACAAAATTTTCAATTGAGACAAAGATTTCTGGTGATGGGAGCGTAAAAAAATCTGGTTCTTTATATATAGTAACCTTCCCGGTTAATGAGAAATCAACCCTAAGTGGTCTTGTCCAAAATGAAAACAAAACTTACTCCGTGACGTGGTCAAAGGACGGAAACGATTGGAAAATATCCGATTTTTCAACAAATAAATGAATATGAAAAAATTAATTTATCTTTTTATTTTTCCCTTACTGCTTATGACTTATACGCCTGTCTATGGCGAACCTGTGACCAGCCCTATCGACCCCGCCAGCCTTACCGAAGAAAACTTCAACAGCCTCTTTGAAAACCCCAGCTGTTCAAGTCCTGAAGACTGCCACACCATCAGTTACCAACCGATTTGCCCCACAGGTCAAGTTCTCTGCAGCGGGGTGTGTAAAAAAACCTGCGAGCCACCTCCCCCTACTTGCAAAAGTCCTCAGAAAAAATGCTGGGACGGTAAATGCTACAAAACCTGTCCCTGCAAAACTGGGACCAAAAAGTGTGACGATGGTACCTGCAAAAAAACCTGTGAGCCCTCCTACCTGGCTAGTTGTGATATCAAACCAAGTATTATGGGAAAGAATCTAAGAGGCTTATTTTGCAAAGTAGGCGATAGGTATAATATTTCCGCTTCTGTTTTGGCCGCTCTTTATGCTAGAGAGAGTAAGGTCTGGGAAGGACACACCCACGTCAATCGAGCTACCTTTGGCGCAGATATTAAAAGCGAAAACGACTTTGCCAGTCGTTGCGTCAGAAATAGCGCCACTGCCACTGGCCCAGTCCAATTAATCGATACCTCATGGGTCGGTCATCCAAATTGGTCAGTTGGCGAGATCTCTGGCAGTAATCGGGCAAACGACAAATGCAACAGTGGTGCCTGCGCTGGAGCAAAAAGAGCCTTTGATATTTCTAACTCAATGTCTCGCTGTCGATGGTTAGACGCTATCTCCTCACAAGCTTCCCTGATAATGATTATGTATAGTTATGGTGACTGGTACGGCATGAAATCAGCCTGTGGTGTGACAGGTATCAAAAATGGCAAACTTGTTAACCCCAAGTGGACTGATGCCTGTGTTAGGGCATATGCTCATGGCTATTTTGGTGGTAGCGGTTATGAAGACCGAGTCTTGGATCCATTTCACGATATTAAAAAATAAGAGAGCCAAAAATGAAAAGTAAAACATTAATAATTATTTTAGCGACTTGTATCATTCTTTTTACTCTTCTTTTAGTTTATTTTTTTGTCTTGCCAAATCTAAATCCCGTCAAAAGAGATACCAAAAAGGTCTCAACGGCGCTCTTCGAAATCCCCGGTGGCAGCTATTATGGAGACGGTTTTATCGCCTCTCAAACCGTGGCAGAGGATAACAAGACGACAATTTTTAGCCTTATTATCAACGATTCTCCTTTCAAGACTAATAGCAACAAAGCGCTTACCTGGCTTAAAGACCAAGGTATTGACCTTGAAAGTATTAATTATGCCTGCGGACCATCGCCGTCTGTGAAAGCGACCCAAGAAGAGATCGCCTCTTGCACCCACATTCTCAAATAGCAACAGACTAAGGTTCATTTATTTTTTCTGTTATAATCAAATTATGAAATTTTATAAATCATTAACAATCAAAGTCTTTATACTAGTATCACTTTTTTCGGGGGGGTTTTTTTGTTTGTCCGCATTTGCCGAAGAGACAACGGCTCCGCCCGCTACACCTCCTGAGAAAACGGCTGAGCTAGAAAAAGCCCAAAATAATTGTCTTTACCTTCCTGACCAAACTTTTAAATATTTTCCACTTTCATCTTTGGGCCAGTTTGGAACCGGTCCTCACCAAGGAGTCCACACCCAGAGCGATTGGGAGGGTAATAACGCTGTCGATCTCTTTGAAAAGGAAGGAACACCAGTTATTGCGGTTGAAGGCGGCGAAATTGCAGAAAGTTTTGGCCGCATGGCTGATGCTTCAGGAGGGGCTTCTGGTTCCTTTCTATATCTGAAAGCCGATACAAATATTTATTACTACGCCCATCTAAAAGATGTTGCCCCTGGCATAGCCGCAGGAAAAAAGGTTCTGGCTGGTGACATTCTTGGCTATGTTGGGAGTATTAATAGTGTCTCCCATCTTCATTTTGCGGTGAAACCACCCTCAAACCCCGAAAAGCTGCTGGCTCCCTTCTACCAATGTGCCGCTGAAAAAGACCTAAAAAAACCATGGCTTTGGCCTGTCTCTGAGGGCGCCAAAAGTAACGATTATGGCGTTTATATGAACAATGATTATGATGGCATTACAATTAGCTCCGGTAAAACAGATGCAAACGTCTTGGCTCCAACCGATGGTATCGTCAGATACATTTACAAAGGAGGAGATTTGGGCATAACTCCTTATTATGGCTTGGGCAAGGTTTTGATTCTACAACATGATAAAAACGGAGAAACTTTCTTTACCCTTTATGGATATTGTGCCGATATTTTTGTTAAAGAGGGGCAAGTCGTAAAGCAAGGGGACATAATTGCCAAAGAAGGCAACTCTGGTCTTTTAAGTTCTCTTAAAATGAATGCGATTACCTTTAAATACGGTAAGACCTTGCCCGTATCAAAAACTAACACTCGAGACCCGCTCGTTTATTTTAAATAAAATGAATAAAAAAATAATCTTTATTAGTCTAGGTTTGGTTGGTGGCATAATCCTCTTTGTAGTTGGCTTCTTTGCCGCAAATTTTGTCTATCAGAGGAACCATCCACTTGCAGATCAAGTGATCGATACAGATATTATTAATCATCGCATCGAAAGGTTTGGCCAAGGCATCATTTACTATAAAGCGGTCAAAAATAGCGACTCAAAAAGCCAAAAGATTGATATTAAATATACCGACGGGGCAGGAAAGATCACAAAGGTTATAGAGATAGCCGGGGCGGCCAAACTTCTCTCGGCCAGCTGGTCTCCCAACTACCAAAATGCTTTGATAGCAGTTAAGGAAGGTCCCTTTATTCAGGATCCACCAGACGAAAGTCATCTTCATGAATCACTTTATCTGATAAAAAATCTTAGTACTCCGATCAAGCTCGACCAATTTACGATTAATTCTGTCTTTACCGATAATGAGACGGTGGTTTCCTACCTTCCACTTCGTGACGATGGTAGTGGTGGTATTTTTTCCACTTTTTCGATTCAAAATACAAGCAAGGTTGATAATTTAAAATATTTTAAAGGGATTAATCTTTCCCTTTACCCACTAGATAAAGGGCGAGTCCTTTTTATCCAAAAGCCAGGGGGTTTAGAAACGCCTTCAAACGGCCTAGAGGTTCTAGACCTACAAACTAAAACAATCTCTACCTACCTAGACGACAAAAAAGTTATTGATATGGTCGTGTCTGATGATCGCAGTCAGGCGCTTGTTATAAAAAGAGAGCCATCGTCCAAAAGATCTCTCTATCTTTTGGATAGTTTCTCCTATGATAGCTACTCTCTAGTTTTTTCGAAGAACAAGTTAAGCCTCTTGGCAAAAAATCTTATCTCCCCTAGAGAAAGTTTTTCGGCCAATTCAGTTTTTGCCTTTATTGCTGAAGATCAGAATAATTTAGATAGTTATGGTTTATATGACTATGAAAAAGCTTTTAAGCTTAAACAGATGAAACCAAACAAAACCCTCTCATCAACATTACAAAATAAGACATTTTTGAATGCAACCTATCCCACCGCCTTCAATAAATATCTTTTTTATATCTCAAGTGATGAACTTCATCGTGTCTCAAATATTAAGTTATAGTCATTATCACGTAACGAGTTTGTTCGATTTTTTCTAACTCTTTAAAATTTATCCGTCCCTGGCATTCGGCCGCCCAAACGTTATTTGAGGCCGCTACTTTTAAAACTCCCTTTCTAAATGAAATGGCTTTTAAATTTTCCTCGCCTCTTTGGCCAAGCTTAGTTTTAATCAAACTCTGTGCCTCAGCCACAATCATCGAAGCATCAACTTGTTTTTTTAAACCAAGCTGTTTTATCCTCTTATCAAATGTCCCACCTAGATTACCCATTAAATTTTGACCACCTTTGATTCTTTAATTATATTTTTACTGACGTGGTCCAAGTCTGTCGTCGTCACAATTGTTTGCTGATTTTTAAATATTTGAGATAACATATCCCGTCTCGACTCATCTAACTCACTAAAAACATCATCCAGCAGTAGGACTGGCTTTTCGTGTGTTATTTTTTCTAAATAATCAATTTCTGCTAACTTTAGGGCCAAAATCACCGTCCTAAACTCTCCTCGTGAGGCAAAGTCATTGATGTCGCGCTTATTTAGATAGAAGCTGAGATCATCTCGGTGTGGACCGATGGTCGTCACTCCAGAGCAGATATCTTGGTTCCTATTTTGGGTTAGTCTTGAGATCATCTCTGCCCAGCCACCTTTATTTGTAATTGATGGTTGGTATTTTAAGGTCAAGGTTTCTTTCTTCCCTGATAGATTACAATAATGGATTGCGATAGTTTTATTAATTTCATCCACATATTGGGCTCTCTTTTCGATCAGATAACTTCCATATTCGGCTAACTTTCCGTCCCAAACCTCAAGCTCATTCTCACTTGCGAGATTATGTCCGATCCTCCTTAATAAGCTGTTTCTCTGCTCGAGAGATCTCTTGTAATGGGTTAGCTGATAAGCATATTCGCGGTTGGTCTGACTAATAATAAGGTTCAAATAACGTCGTCTCGCCTCCGGCAATGTCGAAATGAGGTCTATCTCCTCCGGTGTAAACAAAACGCAGTTAAGGTGCCCCAGAAGATGGCTGGAGGGCTTTTTCTGTCCTTTTATCTTAACCGTTTTAGTGGCACGGCCATGATTTTCAACCACAACCAGTATTTCTTCTTTCAAATCTTCCTTTTCGACTTCTCCTAAAATCCTAAAGTAGTCCTTATCCCAGGCAATTAGATTTAGATCTTTGGCCCGGAATGATTTGCCGCAAGCCAGATAATAGATCGCTTCTAGAAAGTTCGTCTTTCCGCAGGCATTTGGTCCAACCAAAATAGTAATATTGTCAAAACTAAACTCAAAAGAATGGTGATTCCTCCAGTTTTCTAGTTTTAGGGTTTTTATTTGCATGGAATAAGTTATAAAGTTATCAATTTTATAAAGTTACAACTTATCTCTTACGACCTTAGCGGCATAATAATATAGACATACTCAGGGCCATTTTCTACCCGGATCACACCTGGGCTTAGCTTTCCTGATATTTCTAGCGTAACTGCTTTCACTTTTAGACTATTTAGGACGTCGAGTAGATATTTACTATTAAAGGTGATCTCTCCTTCTTTTCCTTCTACGTCTGCCTTTATAACCGTATCACTCTCACCAATTTGGGCTGAAATCGCTTTAATTTCGACTTCGCCTTTTGGTTTGACCACTAAATTTATACTATTGGCGCTTTCTCTAGCGAAAAGGCTGGCCACTTTTAGGGCATTAGTAAATTCACTCGACTGTAGAACCGCTTTTGTTTCATTATCCTTTGGGATAATCTGCTTGTAGTCAGGAAATTGGCCTTCAATGAGACGAGAAGTAAATTCAATGTCTTTGGCCGAGAAAAGAATCTGATTATCGTTTATAAATACTTTAATCTCTTCATCTAGATCTGCAATAACTCGAGAGAGTTCGATCATCGTTCTGGCTGGAACTATTATTTCGATCTTTTGCTCTGCCTTTTTCTCTAACTTCAAGACATATTCAGCCAAACGATAGCTATCGGTGGCAGCGATCGTTAATTTATCACCATCTAGATTAAAATATATCCCAGATAGAACTGGTCGGGACTCCTCTATAGCCGCGGCAAAATTTACCAGATTTAAGGCGTCTTTTAAAATACTGGCCTTGATCGTAAAGCTCGGTGTTCCTTGGATTGTAGGAATAACAGGAAACTCTTCTGCAGAAATACCTTTAATAACCAGGTTGTCGTTCTCTGATTTTACTCTGACATTCAGATCTTCGACACTTAAGTCGATTTTTTCTGATGAGATGGAGTTGACCACATCGATAAAAAGGCGAGCTGGAATAGTGATATCGCCTTCTTTTTCAATCTTTCCTCCAACCCAATAGTTTATTCCTATCTCTAAGTTTGTAGCAGAGACTCGTAATCTACCCTTCTCGGTTGAAAGTAAGACATGACTTAATATCTCTAGACTCCCTCTAGTACTAACGACTCTACCTGCGACTGACAGAGCTTTGGCTAAATTTTCTTTTAGAATTTGTGCTTTCATCTTGTCCCCACTTTCTCTTCTAAATAATATATATTAATTTAATAGTAATCATTGTAATAAGGGGTGTGGATACTGTGGATTGGCCTGAAATCTATCTTAATTTTAACGGTTTTACTGGGATAAGTCACCTTATAAGTTGGTGTAATACGCCTTGTAAACTATCGGATAACTTGTAAAAGGGACCTTCTGACTACTTTCTTATGAACTCTACACCATCTCCTCAACCACTCTTTTATCGACTGGTTTATCCACAGCTATCCATATATCCTTTCACGGATAAGGCTTAACTCATGGCGTAGGGGTTCATTAAACTCCAGTTCTTTTTCAATCTTATCACAGGAATGAATGGCGGTGGTGTGATCTTTTTTCCCTAGCTCCTGGGCTATCTTTGGGAAAGAGAGATGAAGTTCTTCACGGAGTAGATACATGGCTATTTGTCGTGGCAGGACGATCTCTTTATCTCTTTTGGGTCCCAAGACTTCTGACATAGAAATATCGTAAAAATCAGCTACTTTTTCGATAACATGTCTAGCCGTGAAATTCTTCCTTCGGGGACTATTTATGAGAGTATTTAAAACGTTTTTTGTCACATCTAGTGACGGCTGACTATCATTTAGTTCACAATAAGCCAAGATTCTATTTAGGGCGCCCTCTAGTTCGCGGATGTTGTGTTGGACCGATCGGGCGATAAAGTCACAAACATCAAGTGGGACAACATAGCCACGAGCCTGAGCTTTTCGTTGAACAATAGCAATCCTTGTTTCTAGGTCAGGATGTTGGATATCGACAATCAAACCCCATTCAAAACGAGAGCGTAATCTTTCCTCGAGGGTAGGGATTGCCTTTGGTGGTCGGTCGCTTGCGAGGATAATTTGTTTGTTCGCTTGATGGAGGGCGTTGAAGGTGTGGAAAAACTCTTCTTGAGTCTGTTCTTTGCCGGCCAGAAACTGCATATCATCCACCATCAAAACATCAGTTTTGCGGTATTTATCCTTGAAGGCAGTTGTTCTTTTTTCTGAGATAGAAGAGATAAAATCATTTGTAAACTTTTCGCTCGTGACATAGACAATCTTTTTCTTTTTGTCTCGTTTTTGAATAGACAGACCGACGGCTTGCATCAAATGAGTCTTACCAAGACCAACCCCACCATAGATAAAAAGGGGATTATATTTACTCCCCAGGTCGGTTGCCACACTTTGGCAGGCGGCAAAGGCTAGTTTGTTTGAGTTACCAACAATAAAATTATCAAAAGTATATTTAGGGTTGAGGTCACCCGATGCGACCTGAACTTCTTCTTTGACTTCTTCCTCCTTGACCTCTTCTTCTATTTTTTTGAGGTTTTCTTTTTCGGAGAGTTCTTTCTCGAGGTTTTTGATCGATCCGACTCTGTATTCAACCTTTCTAACTTCGGGCAGGTTGTGGCGGAGAGAATCAAAGATATCGGCATTATATTTTTTCTCGAGCCATTCTTTGGTAAATACATTTGGGACACCGACGACAATCTTTTCTCCATCGATAGAAACAATGCTGGTATTTTTAAACCAGGTTGTAAAGTTAGCTTTAGAGAGACTAACTTCTAGCTCGCCCAAAACGGCGTTCCATAGTTGTTCTTTATCCATTCCCACCTCAAGAATTTATCTCTTTAGAGTAAAATAGAGGGGCTTACCCTCTTTTTTATTACTTAGAAAGAACTAATCTTTGATAAAATTATAACTGCTTAAGAAGTTTTCCACAAGTAGATTATCTTACCCACAGAGAGAGTTAAGTAGAAAGTTTACCCGCCTCCACGAGTTCGGGCAAGTAAGTATAAATCGGAAGGGCTTGAGGTCAGAAAACAGTTAATTTATTCAACTGTTGTTTTGCTCTTCTTTTTAAATTTATCCCAGAAACGAAGAGTTTTAGGGATGGGGTCTTTGCCCCCGTGGCTACAGGGATTACAGCGCAAGATTCTCCAGAAGCCAATCACGCTTCCAATTAGGACACCATATCGATCAATCGCTTCATAAGTATATTGCGAGCACGATGGTGTGAACCGACAATACCCATAAGGGAAGTAAACTTTTCTAGGGCTGTGGTCAAAAGAAAGAGTTTTTTGATACCACCGAATCATAGCAAGGGCAATTTTTTTTAACATCTATCTCAACTTTTTTAATATATCCAACAGCTCAACCTCGAGCTTTTTAAAGTCAGCCTCTCTGACACTACCTTTAAGTGTGATAATTATATCTAGATTGGGGGTGATTTTAGTATAGTTTAGTCTTAATATTTCTCTGACACGTCTCTTATATAGATTTCGATCGGTCGCCTTGCGCGCGGTTTTTTTACTAACAACAACCCCGAGCCTGCTAAAGCCAAAGTTATTACGGAGATAATTTACTCCAAAAAACGCGCTCGAAAGATGTCGACCGCGTCTGTATATATTCTGGAAATCCTTACCGTTTGTAACTCTTTGTTGCTTTTTAAGCATGTCTTTTCGAAGGCGTCAAACGAGCACGGCCCTTAAGGCGGCGATTTTTCAAAACGTTACGGCCGTCTTTGGTAGACATTTTTTTCAAAAAACCGTGAACTTTATTAGTATGTTTCTTTTTGGGTTGGAATGTTCTTTTCATAGCTGTCAAATATTAACACAAAATGGTTCGCACGTCTAGGCCTTAGAGTTGGGCTTGAGTTTTAGAACCGAAGGCACCACGCAGGGTAAGATATTAAGTAAATCTAAGTGAGGTATTCGATAATATATTTAATATAATTGACTGTGCGTCCCAATAAAGCCAAAAATGATTACTATATTGCCTTTTACTGTATATAATGCACGGACATCACCGTCGATATCGATGCTTCTGTAACCTAAATAGTGACCCTTTAAGGCGTGGTTTTTTAATGAAACATCAAAGGGCTTTGTGCAGAATAGTTCAAGACGATTTTTAAACTTTTTTTTAATTTTTAAATTAAGTTTGGAGTATTGTTTATCAAATGTTTTAGTAGTTTGAATATTCATCAAAGACTATCTAAGTGGTCTAACATTTCTTCAAGGGTTTTGAATGAACCGCTTAGTTTCCCTGCCGCTATATCTAGCTCTGCCTGAGCTATGACTTTCTCCATCTTTTCGGTCATTGGTTCAGTGGTTGTAAAGTGGACACTACCAGTATTGGCTAACTCATAAAGGTAGGCATTAAGTAGGTTACTAAGGGGAATGCCTAAGGTCCTAGCCACGTTCTGCGCCTTAGTCTTAGTTATTTCGTCTGTCTTGAAATTGATGATTGCGGTTTTCATATAATCTATTGTATATATATTAGATATTGTTGTCAAGGTGAGATTTACCTTTTTGGTTTACGAGATTGTAAGTTCTACTAAGTATTTATCCTAGCAGCACGCGCAAAGCTCAGAAAATATTTATCGATATCTTCTAGGGACGTATCATAGACAGGGTCTTTGGATAATCCGTCCGTAAAAATCTCTCTTGCTCGAACAAGCTCTTTTAATTGGTTTTTTCTTTTAAACCCCGAAATA
>JBAXEY010000016.1:0-15236 GCA_037140175.1 bacterium
ATATTGTTCTAATATTCTATCAGATGTGTAACCTATGTATCTCACCCAAGACACCCGCATACAAGCACCTTAACTGCGTAGGTTGATAAATGCGAATATATAGGTTAATATGTCTTGGAAATAATCTGTAAATTATAAGGTATCTACAAGAGTGTTCTTTCTTAAGTTTTTAATTGATTTTCTAAAGAAATATTATGCCTTGCTAATAGGCTTAGTCGTTGTTTCTATTTTATCTGCTATCACCTACCATGGTGATTTTTATATGATTTCAAAAATGTCAGAACGGGTTGCTGGAGGAAATTTCCATATATACGATAATTTATTCATAAATGGAATTGATTACGGGAAGTTTATTATGCCCCCTCTCATTTTCCTTGTCGACGGTGCTATTTTTTTCATTTTTAAACTTTTACACATTATTAATTTTGATTTTGGACTTGGCTTCCCTTCGTTTTGGGAATCATTTTTGCTAAAAAGTCGCTATATTCTGTTGTTTTTACTCTCCTATCCCCTGATTAAGCAGGCCGCTCTCTCCTACACAAAAAATGATAATAAATTGAGCAACAGAATAGCTAACCTTTGGATAACTAGCCCCCTACTATTGTTTTTGCCTTTTGCTCAAGGAAATAACGATATTATTCCTGTTTTTTTTACCTTAATTTTTCTGTTTTTTGCTTTTAAGAAAAAGTATTTGTGGGCAATGGTATTTTTAGGACTTACTGCCGCACTAAAAAATTATGCTTTATTCCTAATTCCTCCCATGGCAATCATTCTCTCCGACAGAGATATAAAAAAGACGCTTAAATATGGAATTATCGCGGGAGTTGCTTATCTTGCTCCTATTCTTTTTTACATAAAAGATATAAACCACTTTTTTACAGGTGGTGGAGAGGGCTTATATATCTTTAAAGCAGTTATCCCCTCACACATAAATTACATGATATTCCCTATCATATATATTTTACTTTTAACCTATTTAATATTTGATAAAAAGGCATCAGCCAAAACGAAAGAAGCCGATATTGTTTTTTATGGCTTTTTATTTATGTCGTTGTTCTACGCCATCTCTCATTTTTTCCCCCAGTGGTTTTTATGGATTTTGCCCTTTCTAATTTTCGCCATATATAACAAGCGGCATTTATTTTATATATATACTTCAATTGTTTTTGTTTTTTTATTTTCTTTAATTACAAGCTGGTCAAACAATCTAGATATAACTCTTTTTGGTCTAGTTTTGTCTTCTAGCGCAAATAATATACTATTCCCTCGCATGTCTGGATTAGTATCTCTGGCCTCAAGTGTTTTTGTCGGCCTCCTTCTAGCGTTTATTTATGTCTTATTTAAGGAACGATTGGTTGCTGATAAAATCCGCTCTTCAGAAAAGGTTACGGTTTTTTTAAACTTATTACCATTAATATTATATTTGGTATTCCTTAGTTTTTTAGTCTTTGTGAGTAGTATCAGTGAATCCCACGACCAGGAGTTACGAGACCAAGCACTAAGAGGAAACTACAAAACAATACAGTCTTTTAATGTTGGTGATATCAAGACGTCAGAGAGCTATGCAAATATTAATAAAACTGGGGACTCATATATACCTACTTCTGCTGACCCTTCCGTTGTTTTGTCTTTACCCAACACCATTAAGGAATCGAATTTATACGCGCTTATTGAGTTTGGGGGACATGGAGTCTCTTCTCCACAAGTTTATTGGGCTAATGATCAGAAAATCTTTTCTGAAGACAACTCGAGTCTTTCTCCCATTAATTTAGGGGGCAATACCTATCTCTTCCCTTTAAAAAAGACGTTTGCAGGTTTATCTCTAGGGAAAGAAGTTAATATAAAATATCTTCGAATAGACCCGTCTAATACAAAAAATAATTTTCTTTTAAACGGAGTTAGTATTATTAAGCTCTAGGGGCTTACCTTTCTAGTTCTTTCCTCAAAGAAGAATTCCATAATTCAAGGGGCATGTCGTTGTTCTTTGTCTTTGAGAGGCCTAGGAATGAATAGCTTGGTCTTGGGGCTATTTTTTTGTCCGGATACTGGGATAAGTATTCGTCAGTAGAAATCCCAACCACTTTTGTCTTTTTGCCGGCTATTTTAAATATTTCTTTAGCAAAATCAGCCCAAGAGATAATCGACCCATCTCCAGTCACATTATAAATGCCTGACTCCGGTTGTTTCTGAATAATATCATAAATAGCTTGGGCTAGATCTGGCGCGTAGGTTGGTCTGCCAAATTGATCATTGACGACCCTTATCTCATCCATTTTTTCTGATAAGGTAAGCATGGTTCGTACAAAGTTTTTGCCCTCACCATAAACCCATGAGGTTCTAACTACATAAGAATCTGGTAACTCTAGTGTGTATTTTTCTCCATCAAGCTTTGTCTTACCATAGACGCTCTGTGGATTAGTCTTATTTTCTTCTGTGTATGGTTCCTGTTTTGTGCCATCAAAGACATAGTCAGTACTGACGTATATCATCTGACATTTATGTTTATTACAAGCTTCGGCCAGGTTTTTCGTTCCCTCGGCGTTTACTTTCTGGGCTATGTCAGGGTTTTCCTCACAACCATCAACGTTAGTCATCGCCGCACCGTGTACAAGATGTGTAGGCTTGAAATCAGAAAATATTTTCTCAATTTGGTCAGGACTCGTAATATCCATATTGTCAGTATCGGTCAGAAGTATTTCCTCCTTGGCCAAAACGTCTTTTAGTGCTAGGCCAAGCTGACCGTTGCCACCGGTTATCAAAATTTTCGTCATAAATTCCTCAAATTTAGAATTCTAATTAATTTATTTTCAAGCTATTAAATTTTATCAAAAAATTGGAGATTTTAGAATAGAAATAAGCACAAAACAGAGACTGATAAAATTAAAGACGCATCAGTTCAACCATGATATACTTTTTTCAAAGTGTGTGCTTTGGGTGTTATATTTCTACTCTCTCAAAATCAGAATTGATTTCAAAAAAAAGGATTACTAATAATGAGCAACTTAATCGAAAATACTAACTGCCCCATTTGCGGGCCCTCCCCAACCAAAGAGACCGGTTGGGAATATACCTTTCAAAATATTAAGATGCCACTAGTAAAGTGCCAGAGTTGCCAACTTGTTCGATTAAACCCTAGGCCAAATTCTGATGGTCTAGCAAAACTGTATGATGATTCCTACTTTGACAGTGGTTGGGATTGCGGCTGTACCGGCAAGACATACGTTGAGGCGGGTGGTTATCTATTAAAGGTTTATGAAAACGTAATAGAGGAGATAAAACACTATAAAGCCAAAGGAGACTTGCTCGATATTGGCTGTGCTGGTGGATATTTCCTAAAAGTAGCACAAGAATCGGGATACACCGTAAAAGGAATTGAGCTTAACAAAAAAATGGTAGAACACGCCAGAAAAAGTCTAGGGCTTGACGTGACACATGGGCACTTTAAGCCTGGGTTATATAAACCAAATAGTTTTGATATTATACATCTGGGTGACGTGCTTGAACATGTACAGGATCCTATGGCTACAGTTCTTACTGCATTTCGAATTCTTAGACCAGGTGGGGTTTTGTTTATTTCAGCACCCTTGTCTTACGGAATGAGCGACCCCAAGGAAAAGCCTATGGCTATAAATATACCTCCGTATCATATTTTTGAATTCACCCCAACAACACTGTCACACTTAGTTAAAAAGGCTGGCTTTAAACTTGTGGGTTACCACCTCGCACCTCTAGATGGAACGGGGTCATTTATTAAAACTGGACTACTTAAAGCCTCTAAATATATCCCCCGTCTAGCCAAGAGGGCTGAGCGTATAGACCTAGTCGCAATCGCAAATAAATAATTAAAGTTATAATATTAAGCTACTCTTTGCTGTTTTAATATTTTACTTTGGTCTTTAATTGAAGGCATAAGGCTTTAGGTTTTTCAAAAAAGGGTGTCCTTTATCTTTATCAGAGATGATTGCTTCGCCCAGCGGTATTGGCCATTTTATTGCGAGGTCTGGGTCTGCAAGATTCACTAATGTATATTTAGCTTCAGGTGACCAGTGCTTGTTCACGTGATAAGTATAGAGAACGTCGTCAGCGAGTGTTTGAAAAGAGTTCCCACAGCCTTGCGGAACAAAGATTGCCTTACTCGTATCCATCTCAAAAGTCACCTTTTCTCCGAATGTTTGCCCCTTCCGTAAGTCAACTATTGCTACAAATATTTTCCCGCTTTGTATAGATATAAATTTATCCCAAGGCTCGGCATGGATCCCTCTCGTCACACCTTTGAATTTATTGGCCGACACACTCAGCTGGACGGGATTAAACTCTTTTGGAAAACCCTTGCCTACCAACTTTTCCTTTTGAAAACTTTCCTTAAACCAACCCCTTTCGTCGCCATTTAAGACAAGGTCGATAAACAACAAGCCTGGAATATTAGTTTTGTTTACCTGAATCTCTCTATTTTCGTATAATGATGGGTCGTAGTTGTCGAATCCCATTATTGTCCCTGAGCTTTATATTTTGCCTCTACCTGGGCCTTCAGTGGCTCCCACCACCATTGATTATCTCGATACCAATCGATGGTATTGGCCAAGCCTTCTTCAAAGTTTGTGAAAGTCGGCTTCCAGCCCAACTCTTTTTGAAGCTTAGATGAATCTATCGCATATCTCATATCGTGACCTGGACGATCTTTGACATGGTCTAACCAAGTGCTGTCTTTGCCCATCATTTTTAATATAAGGTTAAATACTTCTACGTTGGATTTTTCACCATTTGCACCGATCAGATAGGTTTCGCCGATTTTACCCTTTTCGAGAATAGTATGAACGGCTGAGTTGTGATCATCGACGTGAATCCAGTCGCGAACGTTTTCGCCTAGTCCATAGAGTTTGAGTTTTTGGCCTGAGAGTAGGTTCGTGATCTGACGCGGGATCATTTTTTCGATATGTTGATATGGGCCGTAATTGTTGGAGCAGTTACTGATCGTCGCCTTAACCCCGAAGCTTCTAACCCAAGCTCTTACAAGCATGTCTGAGCTAGCCTTGGCACTCGAATACGGGCTAGATGGATTATAGGGGGTATTTTCGGTAAATTTGTTTGGATCGTCTAGCTCGAGATCCCCATAAACCTCATCCGTAGAGATATGATGGACTCTCTTGTCATATTTGCGGACAGCCTGCAAGATTGTGTACGTTCCGATAATATTGGTATTGATAAATGGCCACTGGTCGAGCAAGGAATTGTCGTTATGAGACTCTGCTGCAAAATGAACTACGACATCGTTTTCTGACACCAGCTTGTCAACAAGTTCGCTATCGGTGATATCCCCTTCGACAAAGGTTATTTTATCCATGGCTGGTTTTAAATTATCTTTGCTCCCAGCATAGGTTAGGGCATCGAGAACAGTAATCTTGTAATCTGGTTTGTTTTTTAAAGTGTAGTGGACAAAGTTGGCACCAATAAAACCAGCGCCACCTGTAACAAGGATTTTACTCATAATATTTACTCCTAAAATTAAATTACTAATTTCTAATGTCTAATATCTAACTAATTACTCAATGTTGAATTTCTAATCTTGTGTTCAACCCGTCATTCTGGTTTAGCCAGAATCGTCTTGCCCTATGATCATTATACTTTATTCTTATTCTCCTGTTATTTCTTTATATAAATCTTTGAATGTCGGATTATTTATTTTTATTAATTTAATTTTATCGCTTCTATTCATGTCTTTAATTTGTTTCTCTCGCACAATTGCTCCTAGTGCAGATTCAGAAGTTTCAAAATAAACTAACTTGTGTATATGATATTTCTTTGTAAAGCCTTCCGTCACTTCATTTTTATGCTGAAAAACTCTTTTTACTAGATCGTTGGTCATCCCTGTGTATAGGGTTGGTCTTTCGTTTGCCATAATATAAGTGAAAAACTGTTTATTCATTTACTTTTGATTCTGGTCAAGCCAGAATGACGAAATCATGTTGGTTTGCTTTAATTCATCATTAGAAATTCTAAGTTAGTCATTTTGTTTTTAATCTGTCATTTCCTTGGCTTTGGCTTGCATTATTTGTGAGGCTCGCAAAAGACTATCGAACGAGCCAGCATCTTCCCACATTCCCTCTATGATACCCACCTTCAACTCACCTTTTTTTAGATAGACATTGTTTAGGTCAGTTATCTCTATCTCTCCTCGTGGAGATGGCTTGAGGTTCTTGGCAATCTCTATAACTCGATTATCATAGACATACATCCCCACAGAGGCAAAATTACTTTTGGGTTTTTCTGGCTTTTCTTCGATCGAAATAACTTTATGGTTTTTGTCAAACTCTACCACTCCAAAAGCGCTTGCGTTTGGCACTTCTTTGACAAAGCCCAATGCTCCAGACTTAAACTGGCTAATATCTTTAGAAAAGTCATGGTCGAGAATATTGTCTCCTAATATCATTGCCACGGTGTCCTTGCCTATAAAGTTTTCACCAACGATAAAGGCATCGGCTAAACCACGCGGTTCCTCTTGGATTTCATAGTTGAATCTTGCTCCAAACTGACGTCCTGAGCCCAGTAGGTTCAAAAAGTGCCCGGCATAGTCTGGTGCAATGATAATTAATATGTCTTTGATCCCCGCATTTAGAAGAGTTTCCAGCGGATAATAGATCATCGGCTTGTTGTAAACTGGTAAAAGTTGCTTCGAAGTAATCTTGGTCAGTGGTCTGAGGCGCGTGGCCTTCCCTCCCGCTAGAATGATACCTTTCATAAAACTCCTTTTTTAGAGAATTTCTTTCAAATATTTACCAAATTCCTCACTTAAATCATTGTGTTTTAGTCCGTACCAAGCCATGGCTTGGAGGTAGCCTAGCTTATCGCCCGTATCAAAGTCTGACCCTTCGAGAATTTTGCCATAAGCCCCCTCGGATTTTATTATTTGGCGAATAGCATCTGTTATTTGTATTTCTCCACCTATTCCCGGCTTGGTCTTCTCTAAAAGTTCAAAAATTGTAGGTGTCAATATATAGCGTCCGAATATATATAGATTAGATGGCGCCTCATCGGTAGTCGGCTTCTCTATCACGTCATTAAGCTTAAAAGTATCACCTTTTTCTGCTGGGTCGGCAATACCATATGATGAAACCTTATCCATAGTAGTTTCCTTGACGCCTATGACTGATTTCTCTTTCTGTTCGTAAGCATCAATAACTTGTTTTGTGTACGGTACCTCGCTTTCAACCAGCATGTCGGGCAGAATCAGGGCGAATGGCTCGTCCCCAACAAGGTCTTTGGCTCTCAAAACAGCGTGCCCCGAACCAAGTGGCTCTTTTTGTCTGATATAAACAATATTTGCTAGGTTTGAAATTTTTTCTATCTCTTTCAGTAACTCATGCTTGCCTGTCTTGCGAAGCTGATCTTCGAGCTCATATGAATGGTCAAAATAATTTTCGATCGCTCCCTTGCCTCGCCCAGTAATAAAAATAATGTCCTCGATGCCAGAATTTATCGCCTCTTCGACCACATAGTGGATGACGGGCTTGTCAATAATAGGAAGCATTTCTTTGGGGATTGCCTTTGTCGCTGGCAAAAATCTAGTGCCAAAGCCAGCGGCCGGAATAACGGCTTTACGAACTTTTTTCATCAGTTGATTTCCTCGGTCTAATGATTAAAATACGATGTTCGGAGGTTCCTTTTGATTCACTAATCAAACTCTCTTTGGCCACCAGGGTGTGGGCGAGGCGTCTCTCGTAGGCGTTGAAGCCCTCGAGTTCCTCGGGAAAACCACTCGACTGAACTTTTTCGATCGCTCCCATGACCATCCCCGTTACTTTTTTGTCTTTTTCTTTTAGGTAGCCGTTAATATCGACTCGGAAGTTTATATCTTGATCGATTTGTTTGTGGATCATAAGGCCCAAAACATAGGCAAAGGCCGAAAGGCTCTCACCATGATAGCCGATCAGGAGTGCTCCATCAGAGCCGCTAAGTTCTATTTTGACCCCACTTAGATCAGCGCTAACCGCACAGGTCATTTTAAACCCTAAAAAACTAGTCATTTTCTCGACAATCTCTTGGATTTGGTTTAAAGAAGCTTTGGTGACGGTCACTTTTTCTCCTTTTTCTTCGCTTTCTTTTCCTCTTTGACGACCACTACTGGTAGAGGTTCTTCGAGTTTCTCAATGTCTCGGTGCATGATTAGATACTGTTGGAGAATCATCATTAAGGTCTGGACTATCCAATATAGAGGTAAGGCGGCGGGGAAGGAGAGACCAATGATAAAAGTCATAACCGGAAAAAGATACAAAGTCTGGTTCATAATCTTTTGCGATTGATCCAGGTTGTGTTTGGGCATAATCATTTTTGACTGGATTAGCTGAGTCCCGGCGGCAATTAGAGCTAATATCCAGCTAGGTTTGGTCAAATTCACCAAGCCAAACAAATCGGTTGAGAAGGGTTGACTTAGGGCCTCTTTGACAAAGGGCAGGTCTCGTAGCCATGGATAGATATCTTTCCATAATCCCGCGGCATGGTTGGTAACGTCGATATAGGCGGCGGTACCAAAGGGTCGTATCGCATAAAAAAGGGCAAAAAGGAGTGGTAATTGAATTAATGATGGCAGACAAGAGGAAAAGGGGTTAACTTCTTTCTCTTTATAAAGCTCCTGGAGCATCTTCTGCATTTTGGCGGGATCGTTTTTGTATTTGGCCTGGATCGCCTTGATCTCTGGCTGGATTTTGTTCAAAGCTTTCTGGTTTCGAAGGGTTTGAGATTGTAGTGGCCAAACAACTAACCGCACCACAATTGTTAGCAAGATGATAGCGACACCAAAATCGTGTCCTGGAATAGCGCTATAGAAGAAAACGAGGAGATTTATCTCCGGCTGTACAAATATCGTCCACAGTAAATGCATATATATCCTTATGTTATTTTCAGCGCTTATTGTACCTTGATTTTGGCCAATAAGTAAAGCCTCCGAGAGAGTGTCTCTCCCTCTGACTGGACAAGGCCCGACCTATCGTAATCGCAGAGGTTACGATAGGTTTGGCTGCCCATTGCTGGAGATAAAGTAAATCTACTTGGGTTGAGTTATAATATTTTGTGTTATGAGAAAATTTATTGAAAACCTAAAATTAAGTAAAATAATATTAGTTACCTTGCTATTTTTCCCCTTCTTGGGTTCATTTATACTGTTATTTCGAAGAATTGCGAACAATCTCGGCTTATACCTAGTGCCCCTAATCTTTGTCAGCATGTTTTTTTCTTTGTTATTTTTGGTTGTTTATAAAGCAAATTACTTCAAAAGAATATTTCAATATAAAAAGAGAAGGCTCCTAATAAATATTCTTACGGGTGTTTTCCTTTTTATTGTGGCCTTTGTTTTTAGACTATATTTGATCAAGATATTTCCATCACCGCCAGCTTCTGATTCTTTTTTAGCTTTCGAAATTGCAAAAAAGTGGGTCGACGGACCATCGTCATCCTATCAACACTTTTTCTTTCAACACTGGGGCATATATGCACTAGCCCTATCGAAGGGTTTTTTGCTGTTTGGAAAATCCCTTTTGGTCGCAAAAACTATCTCAGTCTTGGCTGGCTCTTTATCCGCCGTAATAATATATGCTGCCGTTCTAAAATCAACTAAAAAATATGGGCTCGCGCTTATCAGTGGACTTCTTCTGGCAATGTGGCCATCATTTGCTCTGTATTCAAACTTTCTCAGTGGTGAGCATTGTTTTATTCTTTTTTTCTCTCTTTCCCTTCTTTCGCTGGCATATACAATCAGTTATTTAAAAGACGGGAAGAAGAATAATTTTTATTTGTGGGTAGTCATATTTTCTATTTCTCTAGCTATCGGAAATGTATTCAAAGAAATGACGATTATCACCATTCCCGCCTCAATCCTAGTTTTTAATTGGCTTCTTTCAGAAAAGACTCTCTCCCCGGCGAAATTCAAACAAAGATTAGCCACGAAAATGGGTGTCTTTTTTGTGATCATATTCTGTTCTTTTTTTGTAACCAGCTTAAGCAACCTTGCTGTGTCATACTATGCGAAAGGTCCGATAAACAAACATAAAACTGGTTTTTTTATAGCCACTGGCCTAAACCTTGAAAATGCTGGTCGATATAATAGCAAAATAGCTGATGAGTATACGGCTCCACTTCTTAATGCTCTGGATAAAGGGTATCTGTCAGACAAAGTGTACAAAGTTTCAAATGATGCCATGATGAATAAGGCACTACAAAATGCATCAATCGAGATTAAATCTCTGCCAAAGCTCTTCCTTCAGAAGTTTAATACAGTTTGGTCAAACGAAAGTGAAATCAATAATTGGAATTATGATAATTACACCCTAACCAAAAGTTCGCCCGATAAAGAAAGTTTAAGGTCATATATGGCCAGGCTAGAAACTTTTAATCGATATAGTAATGTCTTCTTATTCTTCATTGTGCTGCTCTCAATGCTAGGGACTGTAGAAATTCTAAGATCGAGTAAGGACCTACTTACGCCGACAATATATTTCTCAACACTGACAATTATTGGCTTTTCTTGTGCCTTGCTGATCATAGAGGTCTTGACCCGTTATCGAAGTGTTCTCTACCCTGCCATCGCCATCATGGCAACCTATGGATTCATGGCATTGCAAAAGCGCGGTAAGCTTTTAAGCAAGAACAAATTAGGATAAGCCTTGACCATGTTAGAGATAAAAGTTGAGGGCACTACCTCCCGAGAGAAAATCATCAATATTGTAAAGAAGTTGGTAGTAACATGAGCGCCATCCACAACAACCTCACCGCTGGGAGATGGTTTGAGCTTTCCCTCTGTGAGCAAATGGGTATTATTGGCACAGAGATTGGCCGAGTAATCCGAGCGAAAAAAGCAAACAATGAACCCGCTCTTGCAAATGCCGTCGATAGAACATTAGACCTTTTCGACCTGACAATTTCAGATCCACACAGGCTAGGCCAGCTAAAAGAAATTGTCCGGGCAAGAGAGATTTTTACAGACTCCTTATCAAAAAACCCTGCCTATGGCTCAACCCTGGAAGATATCGATAAATATTTTCTGAGCTTTGCGCGTGCTGCCAGGATAAATACTTAGCTAGGCACCACTATCTTGTCAGGCCCCCTCTCAATAATAGTTTAGAAGCAAAAACAGGAGCCTTAAGCTCTGTTTGTACGTACTGGATCGCTTTGTGGCACGAGTTTAGAACTATAGATGGATAGTAATGTATAACTTTGGTCTATCTATGTATAAGTAATTGACAAATTGTACAAGTATTGTTAATATATTTATACAATGAAAAATAAAAGACTTCTATCAATAGGTGAAGCAGCAAAATATCTCGGGATATCAGCAATGACTCTACGCCGCTGGGATGAATCAGGAAAGCTTAAGGCATTAAAAAGCCCTGGTGGTTGGAGATATTACGAAAGAGAAATGCTGGAGCTTTTTCGGGAGGACTTATTTGGAGTTTGTAGGGCTTGGGCAGGAAGCCCCGTTGCTCCGAATATACCTAATAATTATTATGCGAGCACTCAAGATCGTTTTCGAGCAAGACTTGACGAGATGGCATTGTTAATAAGCAAGGACAGTAGACTAAGCGATATTGAATCTTTGTTGCCAGCGATAGTAGGTGAAATTGGGAATAATTCCTTTGATCATAACCTTGGTAATTGGCCAGATGTGCCTGGCATATTTTTTGCTTATGATGTTAACAAAAGAATTATCGTTTTAGCTGATCGGGGCGTTGGCATAAGAGAAACTCTATCTAGGGTAAGGCTTTTAAAAGATGACTTCTCTGCTTTGTCGGTCGCTGTGACTGAGTTTGTTTCTGGGAGAGCACCAGAGAATCGGGGGAATGGACTAAAGTTTGTTATGAGCATTGCACAAGAATATCCTATCGGAATAAGTTTGCAATCAGGCATAGCCATTGCGATAATAGAAAGAGAAAAGGAACTGTTAGAAATCTCAATGGCAGAGAGTAACATAAGAGGTACATTAGCAAAGATTGAGTATTAAGATGAGAATAGAATTAAAAAAATTTGGTGAGGTATTAACCTCAAGACCTGCTGGTAAGGAAGCAATTGCGGCTATAAGGCCTTCCCTAGATCTTAATGCTAACAAGATTGAAATAGACTTTGCTGGTGTATTGTCTTTATCCCCATCTTGGGCGGATGAATTTTTTAGAGTGTTAGAGGAAATATACGGTGATAAGGTAATATACTTACCAAGCGACAATCCTTCAGTGCGGGCAACATTAAAAATACTAGTGGTAGAAAAAAACAGCAAGTAACAAAAATAGCACATTAGGACATGTTTAGAACCTTAGGCCGAAATCAGATAGCTGAAAAATTTGACAAATTTAACCGGGTAATAAACATTAATGTTTCTTTTGCAATTTAATAATTCGGGCTTATTTCAATAGATCATCAAGTTCGCATGTAAGTAGGGCGGACTTATTCAGGACGATTTGTTCTTTTTGGTTCAAATTAGTGGTAGTCATTCGAATAATTTTGGTAGTTATATTATTCCCGAGTATAACCTGGCTAGTTTTTGCAAAATATGACTCTGTCTTCTTGTAAAATAATGAGGCAAACTGCTTTATTTTATCGCCCGTCTGATCTTTTATGCTTTCTTCTATCAGTCCAACCACCTGGTCATCTATTTTAGACGGAAAGTCTTCGTCTTGGCCGTCAAGCCAATACTCACTGATAGTATAAATAATTCGGACTATCTTTCCTGTCTCGGTCCCGTATGAATACACAAAAGAAACATTGTCCGTGCCAAAATCCTGCTGAATTTTTAGATTCTCTAGTCTCGTTACGGTATTAATCTCATATCCATCAAGAAGGGACAAATAACTTTCTCGCCAATTTTTAAGCCAATTTTTTATATACCCGTGGTCAACAAACAGGTTTGTAAGATCCTGTTCTAGATTTTCGTCACTCACCTTGTTCATCTGAATGGTAAGCTTATCAAAAAGCGTGCGTGGGTCTTTTAGGTCAATTCCTTTTGCCATAAGATAATCAAAGTCGGGAACAGCCTTTTTCCCCATATACCAAAGTAGATCATAAATATCACGGCCTTTTTCTTCATAAATAACCTTTCCCACGCCACGGCTTCCGCGCAGGAAAATAGCTGCGAGCTTGCTGGCCATTAGCGTACCCATATTGTAGGTGATAATAACAAACGACAGCTGGTCGTGATTTATGGGTCTGCGCTCAGTCACTACGTTTGGAGCGACGAAATGGTTGAGATCAATCTTGACATGTATTTGTTTTGAATGCTGCTCAAGCTTTAATTCATCATCTATCTTAAATCTTAAGAGCAAGCCTCTTCCGGTGGTTATTTTAATTGTGAGAAAGCCGGCGCTGGCCCCATAAGTATTCATAAAATAATCTTCAGTTTTCTTTTTTAGGACCTCTAAATATTTATCTGTTACTTCGTGTGGGACCTCAAAATCCAAGTCAACTGACATGCGATCAAGACCATGAATAATGCGAAGTGAAGAACCGCCGTACATAATCCAATTATTGTATTCTGGCTTATGATAAATAAAGTTAAGAACGTAAAACTGCAATTCCTCTTTAAGTGAATTACGGGCTGTTTCTGCGTTAACCTCACCATAAGCAGTGATCTCTTCTAACTTTCTCTTTAAAATTGCCGTGATCTGCTTACTCATGATAGTAACTCTCAATTATTTTATAAAAATTGACCTGTTCACTTTTGTCCATTTCGTCTATATCTATTCTTAATTCCTCTACAGTCCTTTTGATGTCTTCAGCTTTTAGAACCCTAAACTGACGGGACCTGAAATATAACAAATCAAATAATGCCTTTGATGGTGATGCAATAAAAAAATCAAACCCCTCTTTTTTTAGGGAGAATCCAGAAAAAAGGTCATTAGTTATAGACTGATATGTAAAATTGGCAGCTTTTGTCTGATAGTTTCTCGTTACCTTGGGCGTGACTGAAGTGTAAGAGTGAATAGCTTCCGTAGTGAGCCCATAGTACTGGAGGGCTGTCCACGAACTGACGTATGAAGGCTTTCTAGTTATATTGGCAAGATAAAATAAATACGATATGTCTCCCCGGTTTTTGTAGAAGAAGTCTGCTGAAATATATAGTCCATTTTTTAGCCGGTATATTTCTTTGTATTTCAAGAAGCGGCTAATATAGGTGTTAACGGTTGAGTCTTTTATCCCTAACTGGATACCAAGCTGATAAACGGTGTTTTTGTCAAAGTGGGGTAAACTTTTTAATTGTTCTAGTAGGTTATTTTTACTTTTCATAATTATGACTAAAGTGTACCATTGCTGAAACGCTAAGTCAAGCGCTTAATCTCCTTGGAGTATTGTATTTATTACTTTGTGTTTATTAACTTATGCGTCGAGCTTCTCTTCGTTTGGTTAGACCAATTAAGACGTATAGAAAATATATACCAAATACAACTTAATACTAACCTGGGCTTTGTAAGAGATCCAGAACGGGTTAAAAGGCAAGGATATATTGTGGCTGAGTTTATTGATTTGATGGAAGAATATCTTTGTATTTCTAATCATTAATTTAACCTCTCCTGATTACTTGTACACCTCTTTGCGGTGTTGAATATGGAGAATAACGATATTTTCACCCTCAATGTCAAATAATATTCTATAGTTACCAACTCGATATCGATATTGAGCATCTGCTGACTTAGTTAATGGCGCAGCAAAATGAAGTGGGTCAGCCTGCATAATAAACCAATCTAATTTAGATTTAAGCCTTTTCCGAATCGGTTTGGCTAGTTTTTGTATTTCTTTGACGGCCGGTTTTTTGTATAGAAGGCTATATGGCACTATAAATCCCCAAATATGTCCTCGTGACTAAAATATTCATTACTTTTACGTGCTTCCTTGATTGTCTCCAAATACTCAGGATTACTCGCAGCTAGGAGGTCTTCTAAGTTATCCAAGTCTATAATGGCGCGCTCTTTTTTACCTCGGCGGGTCACTATTAAAACCTCGTCCGGGTTAACGGCATCAAGAGCCTCTGCTAGATTGTTTCTTAAGGTTGAGACAGTAATGGTTTTAGTGCTCATACTCTCCTCTCATTATTAATAATCATTACGTTACTAGCGTACATCTTATTAGTACGCTTGTCTAGTACAAAAACAAACAATGAACCCGCTCTTGCAAATGCCGTCGATCAAACCTTAAACCTCTTCGCCCTGACTATTTCGGGGTTTAAAAGAAAAAACCAATTAAAAGAGCTTGTTCGAGCAAGAGAG
>JBAXEY010000017.1:0-15124 GCA_037140175.1 bacterium
ATCGTGCATGGAAATTTCTTTCTTATTCTCTCTGGCAGCCAGTATGGCTGATTCATTTAAAATATTCTGCAAATCAGCTCCTGAAAAACCAGGAGTTTGTTTAGCGATTATTTCAAGTTTTGCGTTTTTTGCTAGTGGCTTGTTTTTGGCGTGAATTTTTAATATGTCAGTTCGATCTTTAATATCCGGCATGTCCAAAACAACGCGACGATCAAATCTTCCCGGTCGCAAGAGGGCTGGGTCCAAAACATCAGGACGATTTGTTGCCGCGATAACGATAACATTAGTTTCAGTCTCAAAACCATCCATTTCAACTAATATTTGATTTAATGTCTGTTCTCGTTCATCATGAGAACCACCCATACCAGTCCCTCGCTGGCGTCCAACAGCGTCTATCTCGTCAATAAATATGATACATGGAGCATTCTTTTTAGCCTTGTTGAAAAGGTCGCGAACTCGAGAAGCGCCTACTCCAACAAACATTTCAACAAATTCTGAACCCGAGATAGAAAAGAAAGGTACGCCAGCTTCACCCGCAACTGCTCTTGCCATTAGGGTTTTGCCAGTTCCTGGAGGGCCAAAAAGTAAGACCCCTTTCGGTATTTTTGCACCTAACGCAAGAAATTTTTGCGGAAATTTCAAAAATTCTACTATTTCTAGGAGTTCTTGTTTGGCTTCAGCCGAACCAGCTACATCAGCAAAGGATATCTGTTTTTTATTTGCATCAGCTAACCTAGCCTGAGACTTTCCAAACATCATAGCCTGATTGCCACTACCTTGGGCCTGTCTAAGCATAAAATAAAACAAGCCGACAATTAATAGGGTTGGTAAGATATATGCTAAGATTGAAATCCAAAATGAACTATCTGAGCCTTGCTTGATTTCTAAAGAGACCTTAGATGGATCTGCACCTAAATCTTTTAGGGTAGTAGTAATCTGTTGGCTAGAACTAATAGTAGATTGGACTTTTTTGTCATTTTTTAAGGTTGTTGTTACCTCTGTTCCATTGACAGAAATATTTTTAACGTTTCCTGCTTTTACTTCCTCAGCGATCTTGCTAATTGGCGCTTTCTCAACACTTTTTGGTTTAGAAAAATAAGTAAAAGCTATCGCAAGGATCAAGACGATTACTATTAAGTATATAAAATTTTTATAATTCATCTTTTTCATATAGTTTCCTCAATAGTTAGTTTGATTGTTGGGCTTTTTTTGAGTACAAAATTTCGACTCAGAGCCAGCCTTGGAACCCAGATTATTTCTTTTCCGAGCTGAAAAATTGGCCAATTGTTTCTTTTGTCTTTATCTATTTTAGCATCGACGAAAAGGTCTTGAAGTTTTTTGCTACCATTCATGCCAAATGGACTTATTCTGTCACCAGTCTTCCAGTTTCTAACTTTTAGCTTTGGTAGAGTCTCAGGATCAACGGCGATGGAATAGCGAGAGTTAGCTCTAAACTCTGAAATTTCAATTCTTTCTGCGATAACTTTCCAGCTGCTGAAGTTGTTTTCTCCAACGTCCAACTTATCAAGAACGACCGATGAGTAGTTATTGTACTTCATTTTGAGCATAAAATCAAGGTGATTATAGCGACGGGTAGCGACAATATTATTTGGCAAGGCCAATGATTTTGTACCTGAGGTAGATGATATAAGGGCTTCTAGGTCGGATAAATTCTGTAGCGTTAGATCCTTACGATCTCCTTTTGCTTTTTCGTATAAAAGTCCCAGGACCTCAAAAAGGACAGGTCTTTTGAGGCCTTGAATATTATTGGCATCAAAAGGTTCGGTTAAATATTTTTCTGCTTCAGATTTTAGATAGTCGTCTATCTCACGCTGGAGATGGGTTGTTCTAAATATCGCCTCGAGCCAGCTTGGATTTACCTCAGATAATAAGGGGAAAACCTTATGTCGAAGATAGTTACGTTTGAATTTAGTATCATTATTAGATTCATCTTCGTGCCATGCGAGATGATTGCCTTCCGCGTATTCGACAATTTCCGTGCGTTCAAAATTTAACAAAGGCCGTAAAAGGTTTGCATCTAACATTCTCATTGCACCGAGACCAGCTGGTCCGCTCCCTCTTAGGGTATTTAGAAAAAATGTTTCTGCCTGGTCATTGGCGTTATGGGCTAGGCCCACAAATTGAGCCTTATTGCTCTCGCTCACTTCAAGCAAAAATTCACGACGTTTGATCCTGAGCTCTTCTTCGAGATTACCACTTTTAGGTGGTGTGATTTTTTTGCTCACAAACTCAAGGTTGTTTTTGTCTGCAATAAACTTAACCAGCTTTTCGTCCTTGTCTGCCTCAGTGCGGAGCCCGTGATTCATGTGGGCGACAATTAGATTGAGTTTCAGCTCTGATTTTAGGAATAAATCTAGCATGGTGACCGAGTCAGCGCCACCTGACACACCGAGAACAATTGTTTGGTTTTCTTTGACGCCACAAAGGTTTAGATTTTCCTCAAATTTAGCTTTTATTTCCATAAATATATTTTAGCATCTGAAAGCCATTGTTGGGCAGTATAAAATTGACCAAAAGTATATTTTGTACTAAAATAAGCTAGCATTAATTATTAATTCCTTAATAATTATTCGTGGGCCCGTAGCTCAGCGGTTAGAGCAGTTGGCTCAATTGACAAATTAGCTAAACCCAAAGTAGGGTTATGAAGTTCTGCGTGACAATTGTTACAGAGAAGAGAGCATTTATTAATTTCTTGGAATATTGTACTTAATTTACGGTTTGAAAGTGAACGAGAGTCTAACTTGAATTCTTTACCACCTTCGTGGTGGAAAGAAAGCGCAGCTAGATTGTTCGAATAACCACACCGTGAACATTTGCCTCCAAAAGTATTTACGAAATAAAACTTTCTCTCGACTCCTCTTTGTTTCTGGGCAGGGTAAGATTGATGGTTTTTGTTCTTACATTTAATAGAGCAAAACATGGTCTGTTTTCCCGACAAAACTTTTAAACAAATAATACAGTTAGTTACTTTCTTCATAACTAAATTATATGAAATGGGCAGGCTAATAGTCAATAGGGCTGCTTACCGAGCAATCGGTAAGTATATCCTGTCAAATTCGGGGAAGCCTGAAATGGTAATCCCGAGCCAAGCCCCGGTTTTTAGAAAAGATGGGGAAGGTGTAGAGACTGTATGGCAGGTATCCCAAGTGGATAAAGAGACAGTCCAGACCACAAACTTGAAAAAGGTAGCGAAAGCTATAGTGGTAAGCATAACCAATTGGTCGCTGGTTCGATCCCAGCCGGGCCCACCAAATAGAATAGTCGAACTATATTGATATTATCTTTTATTAAATCCGTCTATTGAGGACAAAACTTCCTCAGTTAAATTTATCGCGGAATGTATTTGTTCTAGTATTAGAGCAGCATCTCTTTCGTCGAGAAAAGTACCTGATCTTATTTTTGTATATTTTGTTTTGATATCACCCCGAGTGGAAAATAAAACAATATCTCCACGGAAAACCATGCTAATCTTCTTACTATCTTTGTTGTAATCAATCAATTTCACAATAGTGTCGGGGTCTAATACTTGTAAGATATCAGCACCAACCAAGCCTCTATCACCTTTGTAATTGATATGAAAGAGTCGATTGAATTCAGAAGATTCAGTAGTAATAACCTTTGTGCTTAGGGCAGTTTCTGCTTTTGTGAAGCTAGTCTGGGGAATTAGGGAGAAATCAGTCGTAACTGGCTTTGAGAGTTTATAACCATAAACTAAATTCTGGTATGTCTGCGATGTCTTGCCTTGGCTAACAGTATAGTTAAAACGTCCTAGCCAAAAATTTCTTTCCGTATCATCGAATAGCCCCCAAAATTGATTGTCGATGTACTGGTTCTCATTGCCCAAATCAAATATTTCTGGGTAGGTCTCTTTCAGATTTTTCCATTTCGAACGGTTTTTGTCTGGGTCGTATAGCCAATTAAAACGATCTGCGACACTTAGATTCAATAAATCTTTCTGTAGCTCCTTGATTGAGTATAGATATATAGAAACTGGGACTATGGCGCAGATCAATGGTACAACAACGGCGTCTGTGCTTAGTGCATCTCCAGACTTCTGCTTCGCATAAAAATAAATGAGTTCAATTAGGGCAAAAATAACTATTCCGAGCAAGGACAATAAAAACACATTTCTTTTGATAGCACTGGGGTTGCTTTTGATCTTGCTAAATTTTTTTTCGAGTTTCCCGTTTCTTGTGGAAATATCTTCCAAATCAAGCGGGCTAATGTTGGAGCCCAAAGGGTCCCAAAAAGTTTCAGTTTTTTTGTTTGTGATTGCTTGAACTGGTTCTGTTTTTTCGGATTTCATATACCGATTTTATCACCTATAGAAAATGAGTTCTACGAATCTTTATAATTTTACGTTTTTGGTTATGGTGGCATAGTCCGGAATTTGTTTTTGAAATAATTGCTGAATAGTATTTAGGTTTCCAGCAAAGGTTCCTTGTTTGCCGCCACTAGCAAATAGGCTAGAAGTAGTGCAAGTTGATGACCAGAGCTTGTCTGGCATTGAGGGGATATCGGTTGATTCAAAATAATATCGATTTCCCAAAGGACAGATTCCTGCGGAACTTGCTGTAGAATTGGCTCTTTTTTTTGCAAATCCAGCCACTTGTAGTGAAGCTAGCAAAGGTTCGTAGGCCTCAACGGTGTTGTCATAAGCCTTTGAATTAATTGGAGTATATTGATAACCACTCAAAACTTCAATTAGTCGGCTATCTTTTGAAACAGTTATTTTTATAGCCCGGTGGGATTCGTTACCGTTTATTTGGCCATCTACCATATAGCTGACAGCCGCGGGGCTATTCGCGTATTCGTTTATCAGGATGGGCTTTACAGTCTCTACTTGCTTGGCTTTGGTTCTCGATAATGAGACATAAACAAAAAGGCCAAGAAGCAATAATATTGCTACGGCAATTGGAATCAAAAGTTTTTTATCAAATTTATTCATTTAGAACAATGATAATACTATAAAAACGGCTAAATGTCAAGTTTTTCTAATAATCTCGCCAATGGTCTCCATTTGTTTTAGAATGAAAGCAAGGAGAAGATATGTGTTTAGCAATTCCGATGGAACTTATTAGGATAGAAAATGAATGGGGATTTATTGAGCATGATGGTCATGAACACAAGGTTTCCCTGTCTCTTATTGATAAGCCCAAGACAGGCGACTGGCTTCTGGCCCATGGAGATCTGGCTGTTAGTCGGATTGAGGCAAACGAGGCCGCTCGAATATTATCTCTAATTGCCCAGAGCGGTCACAATCATGCTCACTCACATTAATTAAATATGTGTCTAACCATCCCCGGTAAAATAAAATCAATCAATCAAGGTCTAGCTATAGTCGAAAACGGCAATAGGCGAGACGAAGTTAATATAGAGCTGATCTCTGATGCAAAAATTGGGGATTGGGTTTTGCATGCCACAAATCTGGCAATACATAAAATTGATGAGAGAGAAGCTCAAGAGATAATTAGCCTCTTGGAAGAAAAATATCCCAAGGTTGATACTGATAAACTACCTGAAAAATTCAAGAAAATCATTGTTAAGGTAAGGGTAAGAAAAGAAGAATTAACAAAATCAGAGATTAGATATTTACTTTCTCTCTCAGAAAAAGACGAAACGGAAACACTTTATGCGGAAGCCAATACCTTAAGGAAAGATGTTTTAGAAGATTTTGTCTGTATCCATGGTATTATCGAGTTTTCAAATTACTGCAGAAACGATTGTCTTTATTGCGGTATCCGTAAGGATGCCAAAGTGAGGAGATATAGGATGACCAAAAATGAAATTATTGAATCTGTGAGAATATCAGTTGAGGATGAAGGTTATAAATTAATAGTTTTGCAAAGCGGTGAAGATTATTCATATACTGACTCAGATTTAATTGAGATAATTCGCGAAATAAAAAATAAATTTAAGGTTTTTGTATTTATATCAGTCGGAGAGAGGGATAAGGAATTTTATTCTAAAGCTCGCGAAGCAGGTGCAAGCGGTTCGCTTTTCCGTTTTGAGACATCAAACAAAGCTCTATATAAAAGATTGCATCCAGACCATTCACTAGAGGAGAGGTTGGCCTGCTTACAGGATCAGCTAGATTGCAAATATTACTTGGCATCAGGAGGAATGATTGGATTACCAGGTCAAACTGAAGCTGATTTAGCGGATGATTTACTTTTAGTAAAAAAACTTAGTATTCCAATGCTTTCGGCGGGACCATATTTGGAGGCTAAAGGAACACCGCTAGCCCGAGAAAGCTTGCGCAAGGTTGAACCTTGTGCAGATTCGGATCGAGAAGAAAAACTTAGATTAGCCCTAAATTATATAGCAGTAGCAAGACTGATGATGCCGGAGATAAAAATACCAGTCACCACTGCGCTGGAAACCCTTGATAATGAAAATGGTAGACACCGAGGTCTTTTGGCGGGAGCCAATGCCCTGATGTTTAATATTACACCAGAAAAATATCGTGAAGATTATGGCATTTATGATCATAAATATATAGAACGAGAAAAAGTTTGGCAGAAATATGGCCTTTTCAAAGGTGAAGAGAGCTGGGAGATGATCGAGGACAAACTACAAATCAATTAACAATTAATTTCTTGTTTCGAAAGAGCAATGCTTAGTAAACCGTTTTTGTTACACCTTTACACATTAAAGGGATTTCACATTTATTCTTGCCATTAATCGACGGCATACAATCAACGTATTTGGGGCAGTTTATCCTCGAAAGATACAGGTATGCGAGAAAAGCAACAGTTATTAAGCAAACTACTAAAATACCGAAAATCATAACTTTATTTTTTTTCATTAACGACCCTTCTTTAACTAATATTTAATGGACTGCACAGGTGATACAGGGATCATAAGCACGGATAAGCATCTCAATCTCTCGATAAAGCTTTTCTGAAGACAATTCCTTGTGTTTTTTCATTAACTCGTCCGCATCTTCTTCTAGATTTACCAAGTTTTGGACTGTCGGAGTTACAATGTCGTAAAGCTGAATAACTCCATCAGAATCAAGTTTGATGCCATGATACAATGTTCCTCTTGGAGCCTCAACTACACCCACACCTTGGCCAGCCTTAATTTGATAGGGGACTTTATTTATCGATTTCTTGTCTGATAGAAACTTATCAATTTCTATTATCGATTCCTCGATAAGATTAACGATCTCGATTGCTTGGGCGATATTATTATGGAAAGAATTGTAGGTGGGAAAATCCTTCTGCCAGATTCTTTTATAAGCATAGGCGGCTTTTGGGTGGAGATTCTCTGCATCTATCGACAATCTGGCCAAAGATCCAACCATAAATCCATGGCCATCTCTCTGGCCGTATTTTGCAGGAGAACCGTTCCGCACCTCTTCTTTGAAGGCATAAGCATAATTTTCAATCGGTGTTTTAAATTTATTACTAGAGATAATTTCGTTTCCTTCGTAGTATGAAACTTTGTTTTCTTTTGTTGTTGCCAAATATTCTGTCTCTCGATTAAGTGTTGGGTATTTGAAACTCGCAAAAAGGTCAACTGCCTCTAGCGCCTTTGGCAAATGATTTTTTAGCGCTGTTTGAAGTTTTCTTAGTTCCTCGTTTGTGGGTACTGTGAGAAAACCACCAACGGTTGGAGTCGTCGGATGGACCGAGCGTCCGCCGATTACTTCTACCAGAGAATCACCAACCTTTTTGATGCCAAGAGCCAGATCAAAAATTTCTGGATTTTTTTGATGGAGCTCAATGGCATTGACTACATGAAGATAGTCAGGCAGAGCGAGAAAAAACAAATGAAGTGCGTGAGATTGAATAATCTGTCCAGCCAGCAAAGCTTTCCGGAGTGAAATAATGGTAGGAGAAACCTCGACGCCAAAAGCAGACTCAATGGCCTTAATTGAAGCAAGAGTATGAGCAGTGGGGCAGACTCCACAGATACGGGCTGTGATAAATGGAGCATCCAGGTAGTTGTGGCCAACGACTAGCTTCTCAAAAAGTCTTTCACCCTCATCAATGCTCAGATTTGCTTTACCGGCCTTGTAGTCAAGCTTAAGTTTTCCGTGACCTTCAATCTTGCATATATAATGGCCTAACACTGATTCTTTCATTTTTGCTCCTCATTTGGGTATAACGCCTTAAATTCATCTTGATTCGAAAAGAAAGTTTTTAATAATGATTTTGTTTTATCTCGACCGAACTTTTCTTCTAAATGGAGTTTGAATGCACGGTGGTTTCCACCACGGAGGGCACCAAAACAGCCCCAACACCGAAGTCCTCGACTTGGACAAGCGGCTTGGCAGCCACCTTTGGTTACTGGGCCCAAACAGGGCTCACCTTCCAAAAACAAACAGACGTTCTCTTTCACTTTACATTCTAAGCAGACGGGTGCTCTAGTTTCTTCTGGCTTTTTTAGCATCACCAGAGAGCTTAGAAAATTCTCTAATTCGTTTTGGTTTATTGGACAACCGGGCAGATGAATATCGACATCTATATAATAGGAAAGTGGTCTTGGCGGCTTGCTCTGTGTCTTGTAATCCTTGCCATATATCTCTTCAATTCCCTTATGCCAGTCCTTGTCATTTAGTGATGATTGGATACCACCTAGCTCAGCACAGCTACCGAGGGAGACAACTAGTCGGGATGTGGCTCGAGCTTGCTTGGCGGCTTCGATATCATTCTCTGTAATCGGGCTACCTTCAATGAAGGTAATATCGAAGGGACCGAGGTCTTTTGTGTGTGAGGCAAAACGCCAATTTGCAATATCAGTTTGCTCTGCAATCCTCGCAATTTTTTCGCGTAAGTTTATAAATTCAAGTTCACAACCCTCGCAGTCAGTCAGATCAAATATGGCAATTTTTAGTTTTTTCATAGGAATGCTTCCCAATTATTTTTTAGTTCAGCCCAAGAAAAGGTGGGTCCATCTAGGCAAACATATTTCTCGCCACAGGTGCAGTGCTGGCATTTACCAAGTCCACATTTCATTCTACGCTCTAACATTAGGTAAATATTCTCATCTTTGAGGCCAATCAATTTTAGCTCTTTGATGGAGGGGCCGAACATGACTGGCGGCCCACAAAGGACGGCGATCGCTTCGCTGCCAGGATTTGCTTCTTTTAGCAATCTCGTGACTAATCCCTGATGGTCAGACCAACCCTTGTCAGCAGTATCGACGGTCAATAGGACTTTGGCAAATTTCTGCCAATTAGCCAAATCTGCCTTATAAATAAAGTCCTCCGGGGTTTTGGCGCCAACCAATATTTTTAATTCACCCACGTTTTTAGGCTCATATTCAAAAGTTTTTATTAAAGACCGAAGAGGCGCGAGGCCGATTCCTCCAGCGATTATTACTACTTCCTTCCCAGCCATTTTGGCTAAATCGAAAGAGTTACCAAATGGACCCCGCACAAAAACCGTCTCACCTACCTTCAAACGATGTAGTGCTTGAGTATTATTACCGACACTCCTTATGGCGACTTCTATCTGAGGAAGATCTGAAACAGCACTGGTGATGGTCAAGACCGATTCGCCATAGCCAAGAACGGAGAGAAAGACAAACTGGCCTGGCTTAAAGGTGAAGTCTCTTGCTAGCTTTGGGTCAGCAAAGCCTAGCTTCAAAGACTTAACCATTGGGGCAAGTCCGGTTGTTCTAGTAACCTTCATCTGGAATGGCATAGTATTATTTGCGTTCATCTTTGATCAATTCCTTTAATACTTCTCGATAATTTATTTTCGCAGGGCAATAAGTGATACATCTGCCACAATCTATACAGCCAGGGAAGCCATATTCACGGGACATACGGACAAATTTGTGATAATACCAATTGTAGATTCGATCCTTTGTCTTCGGTCTGAAATTATGAAAAGTTACTTTATCAAAGTCAGGAAGCATACAAGAATCCCACTTTCGGTTGCGACAGCCAGAGCAATCTTTTTCGATATCTTTGGTAATCTCAAAATTATCTTCCGTTTCAAAACAATAACAGAGGGGGCAAACATAGCTACAAATCCCGCAATTAAAACAGGTCTCAGCGAGTCGATCCCAGACAGGATGTTCACGTGAATTTTCTACAATCTCGTCTAATCGAGGGTGATGGGTTATTTCGTCGGGCATATGCCTGGTTGAGATCGTTCCAACATCACCTTTGTGTGAGAATAACTTACTCTTTATTATTTTTTCGCCAAAACTGCCATAAGGGAAGACGAAGTAATTATTCTTATCTACTCGCTGTAGATAGAGATCGCAGTTTATGTTATTTGAGGGTGCGAGACTATCTATCACAACTAGCTTAACGTTTTTTCTCTTCTCAAAATAGGTTTCATCAAGTAGCGGCGTAGTCATTGTCTTGTCCAAATAAAAAAGACCCTCAGCATCCTTACGATTCACGCCCAAAACAATTATTTCTTTGTCCCGCCTTTCTTTTAACTTATTTCGCTCAAAAGAAAACACGACTTCCTTCCCTGGGAAGACAAACTTTTTTGGGGGAATCATCGAACTAGAGTTATTGAGCGATAAATTTTTTGAGGACGAGATCTGTTTATATATTACATCAGAACTGTTTTTGTCTTTTACCGGTCCAAAAACTGGCCATTTTTCAGATAGCTCTGCAATCAACTTTGTAAGATCTTTTTGGTGTAGGATTAGGCTCATTCTCTATCCATTTATTCATCAACAATTATACATAAAATCATTGATTGTGACAACATAACCTTTGGGGTATTGACAATCAAAGTATGAGAGTGCTAATATATGTTAGCACTCAGCTAATACGAGTGCTAATCATGAGGAACAGATGAACCCTCGATTGGAAACAATATTAGAAGCGATTATTCGTGAGTACATTGAAACAGCCGAGCCGGTTGGGTCGTTAACTTTGTCAGAAAAGTACGATTTTATGTGTTCTCCAGCAACTATTCGAGCTTGTATGGTGATATTAGATGAAAAAGGTTATATTTTTCAGCCCCATACTTCAGCTGGGCGGATACCGACGGAGAAAGGTTATCGATACTTTGTCGACCTTGTTGAAGGTCAGAAGGAAGCCTTACAAGGGCGCGAAGAGAAGATGATCCAGAGACGCCTAGCGCAACAAAACGCTCGGATGGAACGGGTTGCTGATTTGGCGGCCTTAACTCTGGCAGATATGACAGGTAATGTCGGTATCGTTGGCCTTAGTGATAGCGTTTTCTCCCATGGCCTTTCTAACCTTTTTAGACAGCCTGAATTTATTCTCGATCCGACGAATGTTCTCGGTGTGGCTGAAGTTTTGGATAATCTAGATTCGTTAATTCGAGAGATTCCACAAGTCGCAAATACGACTGTCTATATTGGGAGCGAGTCACCGATTGGCAAATCGTCTGGCTGTTCGCTCGTTGTTGCAGGGTTTGTGAGACCTCACGAAGCTGAAGGTTATCTGGTAGTGTTGGGGCCAACGAGAATGTTTTATCCACGAACGATAGCAATTATTGATGAAGTAAAAAGCTTATTGGAAACGGTGGCATAAGAGGAGCAAAGATGAAGGAAAAAAACAAGAAAAAGACAGAATATATCGAACAAGAGTTTGAGGAAATAAAAGCCTTATTACAGCGAACCCAGGCTGATTTTACTAATCATCGACGTCGAGTCGAGGACGACAAGTCAAATTTTGTAAAAATGGCTTCTGCTGATGTCGTTAGCCAAATTCTACCGGTTTTAGATAATTTTGCCTTAGCCGCAGAACATGTGCCTCAGGGGCTCGAAAATGATAACTGGGTGCTAGGAATACAAGCGATCGAAAAACAGCTAGAACAGACATTGTTTGCAAACGGACTAGACCGGATCAACTCGACAGGATTACAGTTTGATCCCAATCTGCATGAGGCGATATCGGAAGTTTCAGATAAAAAGATAAAAGATAATGAGATTATTAGTGAGAGCATGGCCGGATATTTATTAAATGGCAAATTGCTACGTCCGGCAAAAGTAATTGTTAACCATATTATAAAATAAAGGGAAGCCCCAAGGGGCTCCGAAAGGAGAAAAATGGGAAAAATTATAGGAATTGATCTAGGTACAACAAATTCAGCCATGGCGGTAATGGAGGGTGGTGAGCCCAAAGTTATTCCAAATGCCGAAGGCAACAGAACCACGCCATCAATTGTGGCGATGGGTAAAAATGGTGAGAGGCTAGTTGGCCAAGTCGCAAAACGACAGGCCGTCATTAACTATGAAAACACAATCTTTTCAGTTAAAAGGTTGATTGGTCGAAGCTTCGATGATAAAGAAGTTCAAAAAGATATTGCATTAGTGCCTTACAAGATTGTCAAAAACGGAACTGGCGTCAGCGTCACCATGGATGGCAAGGATTACAGCCCGGCTGAAGTGTCAGCGATGATCTTGTCAAAACTAAAGACAGACGCCGAAAGCTATCTGGGAGAAAAAGTTACGGAGGCAGTGATTACTGTCCCAGCATATTTTAACGACTCCCAGAGACAAGCAACCAAAGATGCCGGCAAAATCGCTGGTCTAGAAGTCAAAAGGATTATAAACGAGCCGACTGCGGCCGCTCTGGCATACGGTCTAGATAAAAAGAAGGAAGAAAAGATTGCTGTCTATGATCTAGGTGGTGGTACATTTGATATCTCCATCTTAGAGCTAGGTGACGGAGTCTTTGAAGTAAAATCAACCAACGGTGATACTCACCTGGGTGGTGATGACTTTGATCAAAAAATCATTGACTGGCTGGCTGATGAGTTTAAAAAAGAGCAGGGAGTCGACCTAAAATCTGACACAGCCGCCTTGCAAAGGCTCAAAGAAGCCGCCGAAAAAGCCAAGATTGAGCTTTCTAGCACAAACGAGACTGAGATTAATATCCCATTTGTGACCGCTGATAGCTCTGGGCCAAAACATCTAGTATACAAAATGACTCGCTCGAAGCTCGAAGGGATTGTCGAGGAGTTAGTCAAAAACACGATCAAGCCGTGTGAAACAGCGCTCAAGGATGCTGGCTTGAAGGTCGGAGATATCAACGAAGTTATCTTAGTTGGTGGCATGACTAGAATGCCAATTGTCCAAAAGATTGTCAAAGAATTCTTTGCTAAAGAGCCTTTAAAGGGCGTGAACCCCGACGAGGTTGTGGCCATCGGTGCCGCCATTCAGGGCGGAGTCCTTGGTGGAGAAGTAAAGGACGTACTACTACTGGATGTTACTCCCTTATCCTTAGGCATAGAAACACTGGGTGGGGTATCGACTCGTTTGATCGAGAAAAATACGACTATTCCTACGAGTGCATCGCAAGTATTTTCAACGGCCGCAGACAATCAAACTTCAGTTGAAATCCATGTTCTCCAAGGCGAACGTGAATTTGCCGCTGACAACAAAACCTTGGGCAAATTTATTCTCGATGGGATCCCGCCAGCACCAAGGGGCATTCCTCAGGTAGAGGTAACCTTTGATATTGATGCGAACGGGATTGTTCATGTTACAGCCAAGGATAAAGCGACTGGTAAAGAGCAGAAGATAACCATTACGGCATCTAGCGGTCTATCAGACGAAGAAATTGAGAGAATGAAAAAGGAAGCCGAATCTCATGCTGAGGACGACAAGAAACGTAAGGAATTGATAGATCTTAAAAATATGGCAGATGCGCTTGCCTACACTGCTGAAAAAACCTTGAAAGAGGCAGGAGATAAGGCCAAGGAGGAAGACAAAAAAGACGTCGAGGCCAAAGTCGAGGAACTAAAGAAAGTCAAGGACGGCGAAGACAAAGAAGCAATTCAGAAGGCTTATGATGCTCTTAGCGAGTCAATCCAAAAGGTTGGTGCGGCGATGTATAGCCAACCCGATGAAGGAGCCAAGGCTGGAGAGGAAACGCCTTCGGAGGAGTCCAAAAAAGAAGATGAGCCAGTAGAGGGTGAAGTTGTAGATGATTCGAAAAAAGACGAAGAAACAAAATAACCAATAAGGTATGTTAGGGGGTGGCAACTCGCCGCCCCTTGCGCTATATATATGGCTGACAAACGAGATTATTATGAGGCATTAGGTGTATCCAAAAACGCCACTAACGATGAGTTGAAAAAAGCTTACCGTAAGTTGGCGTTGAAATATCATCCAGACAAGGGTGGCTCCAAGGAAGATGAAACAAAATTCAAAGAAATAAACGAAGCTTATTCAGTTCTATCAGACGGAGAAAAGCGTAAAGCCTATGATCAGTTTGGCCATTCGGGGCCATATGGATCCGGAGCTAGCAATGGAGGCTTTAACCAGCAGTATCAGCAGTATGGCGGTTTCAACGGTCAAAACGTCAACATTGACTTCGGTGACCTGGGCGGGTTCGGGGATATATTTGAAACGTTTTTTGGCGGCGGCAAAGCTGGCTCAAAAAGGAAAAAACGAGGAGCTGACATCGAGGCAGAGATCAGATTAGATTTTTCTGAAGCAGTTTTTGGTGTCGAAAAAGATTTCAAATTACTGAAAATGAACCAATGCGATCGTTGTAAGGGCGAAGGCTCAGATCCTGGAACGAGCCAAAAGACATGCCCTACCTGTCATGGAAATGGCCAGGTTTCAACCCAAGCCAGAACTGTCTTTGGCACATTTGCTCAAACCGCAGTCTGTCCAGAGTGCCAAGGTGTCGGTAAGGTACCTGAGAAAAAATGCTCCAAATGTGATGGCAAGGGGAGGATCAAAGAGCAAGTCAGTGTGAAGGTGAAAATACCGGCCGGAATAGACAATGGCCAAAGCATTCGTCTGGACGGGAAAGGCGAAGCGGCCGAAAAAGGCGGGACTCCGGGTGATTTATATCTTCACGTTCGGGTTAATACCGATAAAAGGTTTGAAAGGAATGGTTTTAATATTTTGAGCGAAGCTGAAATTACCTTTCCGCAGGCAGCCCTCGGCACGACAGTCGAAGTCGAGACAATTGATGGGAATGTAAAATTAAAAATTCCAGCCGGGACTCAGAGTGGTAGAATGTTCAAACTTTCAGAAAGAGGTGTGCCTCGGATTAACTCCAGAAATCGAGGCGATCATTTGGTGACTGTTATCGTTAAGACTCCAACGAGCTTATCGCGTAAACAAAAAAAGCTTTTAGAGGAGTTTGACGAAGATAAGGGCTGGTTTTGATAGTTTTAGCATGGACTTAAAT
>JBAXEY010000018.1:0-14807 GCA_037140175.1 bacterium
CATTTTGACTTGAGATTATACCAGATTTGTTACCGATGTATTTCAACCTACGCAGACTTTCCAGAAAAAGACTTAGTTGTTTTGAGGAGAGCAAAGCCTAAACCGAGTGGAGCCCAAAAATTTAAACCTCGAAACACAATTGAAATCGCGGTCGCCTGGATTGGAGGTACCCCAAATGAGGTAAATATTACTACCATAACCACCTCAACGACACCAATTCCTTCTGGTTGGGGTGAAATAACTCGAGCTACTTCACCGAATGCATAGCCGGCGATTAGTGCCCCGTAGTGAATTTTGTAGTCGAAGGCCAAAAATATAACAAAAAGCGAGACGATGCTTACTGCATGGGCGATGAGGGCGATGAAGAGAGTAATGATTAATTGCTTCTTATTCCCACGGACGAGATGAGCAGCTTCAGTCAGTTCTCTGGCAATATTCGTTGGCCAGGCTGGTGAAATTTTACTTGGGCGATGGATTAATTTGGTAAAACTTTTTACGAGACGGTATACCCAGTTTGTGACCTTGAGTGTGAACTTGGGAAATCTATAAGAAGTAAATATTAGTATCCCGGGGATGATTGTTGGGAAAATAAATATAATTGAGCCGATTATCTCGTAATTATTTAAAAGTCCAGCCCGCTTCAGATAAACCAAAGAAAAAACGAGAATAAAGGAAAAAGCCATATAGCCAACGATTGTCGTTATTACTGAGGCAATAATTGCTTTTGGGGAGGACTCCTTTCTTCTGGCAGCATCATCAGCATAAAGAATTGTTCCTGATTGGCCCCCTGTTGGAGCGAGAACATTTACAAAGAGTGAACCAAATACTAGAGGGACGAGTTCTATAAATTTTCGATGTAGGTGTACAGTCTTGAAGGCTGATTTTGTCATAAAGGTGTAGACGGTGTAATACAATGCTTGAGTAATTCCGGCCACGACAAGCCACAGCCAACTTCCTTGTCTTAAAGCCTCAATAAATTTACTAAATTCCTCGTGGTGGCTAAATATATACCAAACAAAAATAATAATTAATATGCCAAAAACAAGATTTCTAAGTAGGTGTGATTTAGGCTTCATCTTTATTTTTCTCTAATTTTATATTTGTTTTGTACTGTTTATTTAATTTTGCCATTGTCAAAAATTGTTTGATAACTTTATGTAAAGGCATAACTTTTGAAATTTGTTTTACCATTTTTAGTTCATTAAGCCAACCTCTTAGAATTCCGACTTTTTTAGCTTTGTTGACCACAATCAGATTTGGCAAGCTAATAGATTGAAAAGTTGCTCCACGGTCAATGAAAGATTTATTCATCAAAGTCTCTAGGCCAAAACCGATTTTAGGTTTTGACCATATATATGGATCCGAAAGGAGCTCTTTTTTAATCGCCCTCTCGCCACTGACCCAGTCAACTCCCATAAATTTCATAAATTTAAATGAATTGCCGCGCAGGCTTAAAGTCCAGTCAACTTGATTGTCTAGGACTGGATTCACTAAAGCGTTTATGTTTTCTGGCTTTAGATTTACCAAGTCGGCATCTAGTAAAAGGACGACATCATTTTTTGCGATATCAACTCCCTTTTTGACTGAAAGTGTTTTTCCTAAATTATGTTCATTTTCTATCAAAGTTACCTTATACTTCTTCACAACATCGGAGGTATTGTCAGCGGAGCCATCATTAATAACAATTACCTCATCTATTAGAGGATGGTCTTCGACAATGGTTAGAACTTTCGATATCCGTGCTTCTTCGTTGTAGGCGGCGATGATAACACTTACTTTTTTATTCATGATGTGACTTTTTCCTTTATTACCTGTATTATATAATAACAGTGAAAGTAATACATATACTATGAGAATAGCAATTTTTACAGACACATATGTGCCACAAAAGGACGGCGTTGTTGCAAGTATTGATCGTTTTACGAAGCTCATGGCTGATGATGGGCATCAGATTATAATATTTTGTCCAAAATGTGGTCGGTTTAAAGATAAGCCCTATCCTAATATTACGATTAAGCGCTATCTCTCTGTAACTCCACCAACCTACAAAGATTACAAAATGGCTCTCCCTTTCGTTTTGAGCGTCACGGCTGATCTAAAGGAGTTTGCTCCAGATATTGTTCATATCCAAACACCTCTTGGGATTGGCTGGATGGGAATTTGGGCCACTAAGATTCTAAAAATGAAAAATATTCAGACTTATCACACATATATTCCTGATTTTTTAGTATATTTGAAACCAACAACCTTCTTGGGAATAAACAAAATCGCTTCCTATATCAACTCATCCAAACTACTAAAGGACCTAATCGAAGCAGATATTTCGAAAGAGAGCTATGGTTCTTCCAGATTCCAGAGCTATATTGGACAGCGAATTAAGGAAATAACTGAAAAAGCTTCGAAAAATAATAATGGTAAATTTTCAGAAAGATTTGGACGTGATTATACTAGGGTTGTTTACAATCGAGCTGACCTTGTCTTAACGCCTTCTGAAGCAATGAGAAAGACACTCATAAAACAAGGTGTCAAGACAAAGGTTGAAGTATTGAGCAATGGGATTGACTATGATCTTTTCAAGAAAAAAACAGATTACCGGATTACTAATAAAATGATTCATATGGGAAGGATTGGTCATGAAAAAAGTGTGGATGTTGTAATCGAGGCATTTGCTATTGCCGTAAAAGAAAACCCAGCTTTGAGGCTTGATATATTGGGTGATGGTCCAGCGAGAAAAGCTCTCCAAAATATGACAAAAAACCTAGGGCTTACTAAGCAAATTAGATTTGGGGGAGCCTATGATATTAATAAGGTATCAAAAGAACTCTGTCAGTATGATTTTTTCGTGACTGCAAGCACGATTGAGACTCAAGGGATTGTTATCCTGGAGGCAATGGCTTCGGGACTGCCTGTCCTGGGGGTAAACAAGCTTGCTGTACCAGAAGTGGTCCACGACAAGAAGAATGGTTATATTTCAAGACCCTTCAATGCTAAGGATTTGGCTAAAAATATGCTCAAAATACTTGAAAGCGAGGAGAGGCTCAGAAGGTTTGGGAAGGAATCATTAAATATCGCCAAAACACACGAAATAAACAAATGCAAAGATAGACTGGCTCATTTTTACGAGATGATCTCCGAAAAATAATTATCTATCTTTTAACTCTCGAGCTAGATCGCGATTGATGTCGCGGTTTTTTATTAATTTCCTTTTGTCGTATTTTTTTAGACCACGTGCCAGGGCAATCTCTGTCTTGACTAAACCATGAGTCAAATAAACTTTAACTGGGACAAGAGTTAGTCCTTGGGTTTGGACGGCACCGATCAAGTGATTAATTTCAGCTTTATTTAGAAACAATTTACGTGGTCGAGTTGGCTCAGAATTATTCAAGCTGGCGGGTTTATAGGGAGAAACATGGGCATTTGTTAGCCAGATTTCATTATTTTTGACAGTAGCAAAAGCTTCCTTGATGCTAATATGGCCAGACTTGATTGATTTTACCTCGGGTCCAGTCAATTCAATTCCAGCTTCATATTTTTCGATTAAGTCATAATCGAAGTGGGCTTTTTTATTGTCAGCGATTACTTTGATATTAGCCATTTTTGCTTTCAAATTAACTCAAATGTAATTATACTATTATTATGCTTAAAGATGAACTACAGAAACTAATTTTTAATAGCGTCAAAAACGCCTATCCAAAGACAAAAATATTACTTGCTGACATTGAATTAGAAAATGCAAAGAATACTGAATTTGGTGATTTGGCTTCAAATATTGGTTTTAAATTAGCCAAAGAGCAGAAACTTTTACCCCAAGAGGTAGCAAGCAAGTTAGCCGAACTTATTAGAACAAATTGGCCTAAGCATCTTTCACAGATTATCTATAGCTCTCATCAACTTGGCTACATTAATTTTAGTTACAATTATTCATTTTATGTAAAGCAAATATTAGAAGAAGGGCAATGCTTTGGGAATCTTGAACTTCTTCAAAATAAAAAAATTCAGATTGAATTTATCTCTGCAAATCCGACTGGACCCCTGACTTTAGCAAATGGGAGAGGAGGATTTGGTGGAGACGTGTTGGCCAATCTCTACAAAAAAGCTGGTGCCCAGGCAGAGCGAGAATATCTTGTAAATGATGGGGGCAACCAAGTTAAGATACTAGGAGATTCTGTTTTGATTGCGGCTGGACTGATGAGCGAGAAAGAAGATTCTTATCGGGGTGAATATATAGAAGCCTGGGTTAAAGAAAATTCTGAAACAATCAAGGAGTTTCAGGGCGATTCAAAGCAATTGGGTCAAAAAGTAGCAAAAGATATCTTAGATAGTCAAATAAAAAAATCAATCGAAAAAATGAATATAAATTTTGATAATTGGTTTAGTGAACAGAGTTTGATTGAGAGCGGCGAAGTAAATAAGGCCCTGAGTGATTTTGAAAAGAAAGGCCGTAGCTACAAAAAGGATGGAGCGCTGTGGTTTAAAACAACTGATTTTGGTGACGACAAAGATCGAGTTTTAGTCAAAGCAGACGGGGAAAATACCTACTTTGCGAACGACGCGGCCTACCATTGGGACAAATTTGCAGTTAGGGGATTTGATAAAGTAGTAAATTTTTGGGGCGCTGACCACCATGGCTATATTGGCAGGATGCAGGCGGCAACCGAGGCGATGGGGTTTAAGGATCAACTAGAAATAGTAATTATGCAGTTGGTTCGCCTTATTCAAAATGGCAAAGAAGTACGGATGTCAAAACGGAAGGGGACATACATAACTATGGACGAACTTCTTGATTTGATTGGTGGGACCGAACAAGAAGCAAGCGATGTCGCGAGATTCTTCTTTCTCTCGCGTTCCTTTAATACTCACATGGATTTTGACCTTGATCTTGCTCGTGAACACTCAGAAAAAAATCCTGTTTTTTATGTCAAGTATGCCTATGCTAGGCTCTCTGGAATTTTGAAAAATGCCGAAAAAATGAATCTTCCACAAGCCAACCTAGAGCTTCTCCAACATGAAAAGGAAGTTGACCTAATCAGAGAGTTAATCAAATTACCGGAGCTCATCGGAGCAATTATCGAAGACAAAAACTATCCTGTCCATTTACTTACTTTCTATGCTCAAAATTTAGCGTCAAAATTCCACTCATTTTATGATCAATGCCGAGTTATTGACGAAAAGGACTTTGAGCTTACGGCGGCTCGTTTAAAACTTGTTGAAGCCACAAAAATTGTTCTGGGTATCACCATGAAAGATTTAATAGGAATAGATACTCCAGAAAAAATGTGATGAAAATAGGAAACCACAAAAAGTATCATGTTAGTAAAACCGCACTTATTTTAGGTGCGGTTTTTTTATTAATATTTTTGACTTTTGTTATTGCAGGCAATTTTAAATTCGAGAGAAAACCTAAAAGCGATGCGATTGTTTATGAATACGAACAATATTATTTACTAGCAAGCCATTTTACAGACGATGTTGATACAATGCCATTTAGCGAACTTAAAGATGCGCTAGTAAGAGGCTCAGGCCAAGATATGTTCGTTAGCCTTGAGGAGAAAGACAATATCAAAAGGATATTTGGGATTGAAAATTACCAACCAAAAGTCCGGTTTGCCAAAGACCGAGATATAGTAAATACTTTAATAGATAATAAAAACTCATTAGCAATCATTCCCTTTCGGGCTGCTGACTCTAGAATTAAAACGTTAGGGATTGATAACAAAAAATTGTGGGATAAGTCTGTTGAGGGTTATCCCCTTCATATCAAAGTAAAGACAAACGATAAGTACAAGTCGGAAGGCGCATTTGATAAAAATAAGCTAACTCTGCTGACAAACATAGGGGATGTAATTTTGGGTCGCCATGTTGCCTATAAGATGAAAGCATATAATGACTACACACACCCTTGGCTTAAACTATCCGGCCTACTTAGCAAGGCGGATATTACCTTTGCTGACTTAGAAACACCGCTCTCAGACCGGATTTCACCACCAGACGAAGGAATGAGTTTTATCGCCCCACAAAAATCAATTGCTGGACTAAAACTTGGAGGGGTGGATGTGGTAGCACTGGCAAATAATCACAGTACAAATTACGGGACAAATGTCTTTGGGGATACTTTGGACATTTTAAATAAATCCGAAATTAAATATGTGGGCGGGGGAGTAAATTCAACAGAAGCTTATAAACCATTAATAATTGAAAGAAACGGTTTAAGGTGGGCTTTTGTAAATTACAATTCTATAATTGGAGCAATTAATGCCACTGAAACTTCCCAAGGAGTGGCAAAATTTGGGATTAAACCATGGGCAGAGACGGACAGTCCAGAAGATCTGGCCATGATTAAAAAAACCATTATTGAGGCAAAAAAGCAGGCTGATATAGTTGTTGCTGAATTTCATTGGGGAGTTGAGTACAATCCGAATCCTATTCAATCACAGATAGATGTAGCTCATGCAGCGATTGAATCTGGAGCGAATCTTGTTCTTGGTACCCATCCTCATGTTGTACAGGGTATGGAAAATTATCAGAATACTCCCATTCTGTATTCTCTTGGTAACTTTATTTTTGATCAGGAGTGGTCAATAGAAACAAAACAGGGCGTAGTGGCAGAAACATATTTTTATAATAAAAAATTGGTTAATGTGAGTTTAATCCCTTATCAGATCGAGGACTATAACCAGCCCAGACTGACTAATCCGACCGAATCAAAAATAATCCTCGATAGGATTTTTGGAGCATCCCTCTCAAAAGATTATAAATAAGTTAGAGCGTTAGCTTGTAAACTATCCCATCCGCAGAGACATATCCTGTAGTCCCGGAAACATATAATCCATTTAAGTTGTTAAACTTATCAGATACTTGCTGGCTAATAAATTTACCATTAAGATCGAAAACGACTATTCTGCTGCCGCCCCTATCGGTGACATAAAGATTCTTGACTTCCTCACTAGCAAAAAGGGTATTTGGTTTATCAAAAGCAAATGGCAGGTTTGAGATAGTGAAGCTTTGTTTTTTTCCTGCTAGGTATTTTACAATCGATCCATCTGATCCTAAAACATAAATGCTACTGTCTGTCGCTATTCCGACACTGCCGCTAACGTTGGAACTGTCTGTGATATAATCTGTTCTTTTGCCATACCCTGTGCTTGTCTTTAGCCTTTTATAAATCTTTCCGTTTGCTGAGTCTAGGGTGTAGATGTTTGTTATATAGCTGGTCATGGCGACTGGTTTCTCTATTTCTCCCGCGGCATCTTGCTTGTTTATTTTTAGCTCCTTGGTGTCAAATTCATAGATATTGCCCTTATCTGTGATAAAAACCAAAACACTTCGTCTAGTAACTTGGGTTGCAGCCAAAATCTTACCTTCGAGGGTTGGGTTATCAACGGCGGTAGCAACTTCACCAGATGTGACACTCACAGAAGCAATATTGCCATTATCTTTGTTTATTAAATATAGAGTTTTATTGATTAAATATGGTCCAAGCGGAGATTTTCCAACAACTTTTTGAACATCTGCTAATTTGGTTGGGTTGATGCGCACGACTCCTTCGGCTTGATCAAGACTTGAATTAATTTTCACAAGTAGGGCGGTAGCGTCCTTATCTACATACTTATTTTTTGTCAAACTTTCTGCAATTTTTTGGGCTTCTTTAAGTTTTTCAACGGCTTGCTTGTTGTCACCACTGGTAATGGCACTTTGCCCAGAGTCATATTTGCCTTGAGCCTGAGAAAAAGAAGCGTTAGCAAGCTTTTCGTTTTCCTTATTCTCTCTTCCATGCCAAGTCAGATAAACACCACCGATTAAAAGAATGACAACAATAGCTGCCGCAGCCAAGGCATAACCTCGCTTAACAAATAATCTGCTAGAAAGTTTTTTGACTTTGCTTCCGGCGGTTTGTACTTTTGAGAAATTGAACTTTTCTAGCTTTAACCACTTTGGCTTATCCGAGGTAATACTTTCCTTGATGTAGATTTCATTTGCAGTTACTTTTGGGGAGGTCTCGTCAACTATTTCATCTGATTCGTTAATCGTTAGATCATTAATTTTTCCTTCATCTTTTTTTAGTGATATTGCCTCATCTGTTTCAATAAATATTTTCTCTTTTGTTTGCTTTGGAGGTTTGTTTTTGTTAAAGGAGTCAATTAATTTTCTTATATAAGTTGGGATATTTTTCAGAAAAGGGATAATTTTATCGCTAGTAAATACCATGGTTGCAGCCCAAGTGGCCGCGATAACTAGCCAAACCCTTTTGAAAAATGGAGCCGAGGCATCTAGAGCATCTTTGACTGGCTTTCTTGGTTCTGATAACCAGACATCATCAGATTTATCTTCGATTGTTTCATTTGAGGCGGCTTCTGGTGAGATTGCCTCTAAAATAAGAATTGCATTTGGACTACTTTCTCCTGTGCCACCTTCAATTAAACTGGCCAGATGACCAATTGCTACCTTTGGCTGAAATTCAGTTGAATATTTTTGGAGCTCGTCCTTAGAAAGGCTAAAAAAGACTCCAGGAGTAACGATAGCGACCCGGTCACCCTCATTTAGCTCACCACTTGCGATATTGATGAAGGTTCTCAACGGATTCACTGTATCTCCACCCAGGTCATCGCTGACGTGGCTTGACTTCTCTCCACGATATAAAAAAGCCTCAGTTTTGCCAGCCTTAGTGATGTGAAATTCGTGGTTGCTAAGAATGCCCAGGATAGCATTTAGATTATTTAGCCAGCTAATTTTACCTTGATTTGTGGCATCGGCCAATTCTTCATTAACCCTGGTTAATGCGACTTCAAAGCTAATTAAAGGATCACGAGTTAAATCTTGATAATACTCGCCATGAAAGGCATCTAGAATAAGTTCTGTTATTTGCTCCGCTTCATTATGAGGTGCATTTACATTTATAACTGCATATATCGAGCCGTGGTTTCTTTCGTCTACATCTTGAGGTATATGTTCATACGTAATAGCGACACCCTTGCCGCGATGTCCTTTTCTAGTTTCAGTCGAAAGTTTTGCCGTTCTGGCAATTAATTTTTTGTGCATCTTGCTTTTTATAAGAATTATAACTAATAAAAACTATATCATTTTTTTTGACTTTCAACAATATTTTGGCTCAAAATAGGAAAGCCCCGACGCTTAGGCGTCGGGGCTGGATTCTCCCTCGATGATTTTCTGACATTGATTCACCCACATTAGAACGCGTGGATAATTGTAGCGAAGCGCTCCAAAGCAGATTACTGCGAGCACTCCCCATGCCCCGAGCTCTACCCAGAACGGTTTATGGCTGAGACCAAAAGCCTCATACATGTAAACCATGCCAACTGCCAATGATAATATCACGTAGCAGGAGGTGATCGTCACGTTAAGTAGAAAACGGATTTCCTTGGGAACTCTTTTGGTCGCTCGAAGAATTTTACCTATCAATGCAGATAGTAGCAGAATGACGGCAGGCCAGAAAAGTCCTTGGTGAGTTAACGCTACTCCAGCTAGAATAGAGGGGAAAAAGACCGTATCCCCGACTTTGTCTAATTTCCTGCCTAGCTCGGATTCCCATCTGTATCTTCTTGCTAGCCAACCATCTAGCCAGTCGCTCGCGAGAGCGACCGCTAGAAGGATGAAAGCAGCAAACCATTCTTGATAGCTAACTACGAGGGAAAAAGCTACGAGAGACAGAATTAACCGAAGGATTGACAATATGTTTGGTAGGTTTTTCAAAAATCACCTCGAAAGTGAAGTTTTTACTCACGGATTTCGTGCCACGCGATTATATAACCAAATATTAATATAGTCAAGGTAACTTACTTTCTCGAAACATTTTTGTATGTTACTATTTACCCATGCTAAAAAAGAAAAAAACACACTTCAAAGAAATCCCAATTGAGAAAAAACAAAACCATCATTATTGTTTAAAATCCTTTTTAATAACGGCGACAATTATAGTATTTGCTGTCATTGTGTTAGGAATAATTTATTGGCAGTACGCAAAGTTTCCCTCACTCAGCAGTCCAATCACAAAGACTTATACATGGGACTACAAAGAAACACCTTATACATTAAACGAAACCTTATATAAAAGTACGGCAGAATATTATGGAAAAAAGATAAAGGGTATCTACTCCAACTTTGAAGAAAACTCTATATCAAAATATTTCAAATATCCAAAGCAAGACAAATCCATCTCTGAAGTTGCAAATAAAATAAAATTATCAGCAGAACAGGGCAAATTAACTCCGGACCAGACAATTGACCTAACCCTGGACTATGTCCAGTCCCTGCCATATGATGAAATTCGAGCCAAAACTGATCTGACACATCCGCGTTATCCATACGAAACTCTATATGAGGGCATAGGTATTTGTTCAGACAAAACCCTCCTTACGGTCGCTATTTTGAGGGAACTTGGTTATGGCACGGCTGTTTTTATGTATGAATCTGATCAACATATGGCTCCAGCTGTTCAATGCCCAACAGAATACTCAAACTATAACTCTGGTTACTGTATCGCTGAAACTACAGCAATCGGCCACAAAATTGGGATTGTCCCAGAGCTAGATCAAAAAAGCCTTCAGGCTGTTTCAAGAGCTGAAGTTCCGACCTTTGAAAACCAAATTAAAAATCCGCTTGCTCCCAAAATACTTTCAACGCCTAAAATCTACAGCAAAACATCGGGCAATATTTATCAGGGCGTAATCCAGACTGTAGCCAACGAAAAAGAGATTGCTGAAATCTCAGTCTATCTTGGACAGCAAAAAATAAGGATTGATGCAAGCGAGGCAGAGCTTACTCGGCTAAAAAGGGAGTTAAATATGTATGACACGCAAGAAAACATAAAAAAATATAATAGTCTCGTACCAACATATAATAATCTGGTTGCAACAGTAAAAGCGCAAATCGAGGAATACAACCAGAAAGTAAATCGATATAATTATCTGATCAAGCAATAAAATACTTGACATAAACAATAAAAAAGAGCATAATCTTGGACATTATCAACCGCGACGCATCAGAAAGGTGGGACGAGTTGGGTAACCTCCAGACCTCCCTGTTTAATCAAAAGAGCTGATCGTCCGGCAAGATCGAGCCTTGCTCCAGTAGCCCCCACGAGGTTGGGAATCGGACCCAGGAGCCAGTCACCTGTTAGACTGAACCGGTAGCTTGCGAAAGTAAGCTTTTGACAGGTTGTTTTGTCTCAAAGCCCGAGGCAAAATGTAATAGATTATAAATTAGGGCACCTAGATCCGGAGATCACCGGTGACTTTGTGGGGCATAACTCCCCGGCCTGGCCAGCCGCAAAAAGGCAAATCGCATCAGGGAATGATGACTAGGCATCTGAACCTGATACGTCCAAGTTTCCAGTCCCTCCGTAGCTCAGTGGGAGAGCGGCGCAGAGGCGGGCGATAAGCCTGCTACATTGCGAGGGTCGTGGGTTCGATTCCCACCGGAGGAGCCAAACTGTTCCATGAGCGCGCCATTTTTTCTAGCTTAAAAAAGCTAGAGAGGAAGGCACATACCCAGAGCATGGGCGTCGCGCTTTGATCATGGGACTAGACCCTCCGCCACCAAGCACCGGTTTACAGCCGGAATCGCTGGGGGCGGAGGGTCACCACTAAATAATTATCCATGCAGCAACTTATTAGTTGTTGTTTTTTTGTTTCTGGGCCGTAACAATCAAATTATTATTTTTATCTTCTTTATTGTCACTCAGTGTAATCTCACCAAAGCCTGTTTTATTTAAAAGATCTTCAATTTCAGTTTTTCCCCAAGCGTGAAAATATCTTTCAGCCAAGACGTTCTTATTGTTATCTTTCCAGGGTTTTAGAAAGTCTCCATATTCTAATTCAGTCTTCGTTGACTCCTGGCTTATATATTTCTCATCCATTTCTTTCTTGAAAACAGGGTCGTCCCAAAAATACCAAACCGTGATTAGGATAGTTCCGCCTGGCCTTAGAATACGGTTTATTTCTAAAAAAGCATTTAGCCTTTGTTCTTCAGAAGGAATATGATGTAGTGTGGCAATTGATAAAACATAATCGAATTCATCATCAGAAAGTGGCGTTTTTAAAAGATCGCTGACGATAAAATTTTTGTCTGGATACTTTTTTTGTGCAAGCTTGATTAGATTTTCGCTGATATCCAGACCTGTATAGCTAATATTAAATTTCTCTAAAATCTCTATGACTCGGCCGTTACCACAGCCCAGATCAAGTATCTTTGAGCCTTTTCTAATTTGTAAATTTTCAATGGCATCAGCTACATGTATCCAGTTAAAGGATGATCTAGTACTAGAAAAGTGATCGGCAACCTTGTTATAATCATCACGCGTTTTAGTAACTAAATTTTGAGCAAAATCTTTATCCATATGAATTACCTCGAAGAAATAATATACACATTAATTGAACAAAAAGTAAGCGATCAGGAACAATTTCGAAAGGTCGTCAGTTCAATTTATGCCAAGTCTAATGTTAAAGGATTTGAGTCCAATGTCAAACTCCGCGAGGTCTATAATACGTTAGTAGCCGAAGGGGATGTCGAGCCAAGCGAAACATTAGAAAAGCTCTTGATAACCAAAAGAATGCGCTCCTTGTCCGGTGTTTCAGTCATAACAGTGCTGACAAAAGCCTATCCCTGTCCCGGCAATTGTATATATTGCCCGACAGAAATCGATGTGCCAAAAAGTTATTTATCGAACGAACCAGCAGTGATGAGAGCTATTTTAAACAAATATGATGCCTTTGATCAAATCAAAACTCGCTTGGATTCATTGAAATTGCAGGGGCACCCGATCGATAAAGTCGAACTAATCGTGATTGGCGGAACCTTCTCTTATCTCCCTCGTGACTACCAAGAGGAATTTATCAAAAGATGTTTTGATGCTCTGAACGGCTCAGATTCAAAAGATTTAGTCGAGGCAAAAGCGAAAAACGAAAAGGAAAAGTCTCGTTGTGTAGGGCTAACCTTGGAAACTAGACCAGACTATATAGATGAGGAAGAGGTGAAATGGTTCCGTTATTTGGGCGCGACGAGAGTGGAGTTGGGAGCCCAAAGCCTAGATGATAAAATCCTTGAATTGAATAAACGAGGGCATAAAATCGTTGAGACAAAAAAAGCGACTAGATTGCTCAAAGACGCTGGATTCAAGATTTGTTATCATCTGATGCCCAATCTTTATGGTTCAGATGTAGAAAAAGACAAAAAACTATTCCGAGAAGTTTTTTCTAATTCTGACTATAGACCTGACTATATAAAAATATATCCTTGCATGGTGACAAAAAACACTCCACTTTTCAACTTATATAAGAAAGGGGAGTATCGTTCGTATATGAATGAAGAATTAATTGACGTAATAACTGATATCAAAAAACATACACCTTATTGGGTTCGAATAATGAGAACGATTCGAGATATTCCAGCGACTAGCATCGAGTCAGGATCTGTTACTTCTAATCTGCGACAAGTAATATTGGAAAGAGCCATAAAGGAAGGTTGGCAATGTCACTGTATCCGTTGTAGGGAAATCGGCAGCCAAAGCCAAAAGCCAAAAGCAAATAGCCAAAAGCTTTATGTTGAAGAATATGAGGCTTCGGACGGCAAAGAGATTTTTTTGAGTTATGAATCAGTGGATCGAAAACTATATTCATTATTAAGATTACGTTTAACGAGTGGACAATTCATCAATGAATTAAAAGGCGCTGCAATTATTCGCGAAGTCCATACATATGGTCAAGAGATAGGGGTTGGTGAAGAAGGAAAAACCCAACATGTAGGTTTCGGTAAAAAACTAGTAATCGAAGCTGAAAAAATCGCTCAAAAAGAAGGCTATAATAAAATTGCTGTTATCTCTGGGGTTGGGGTTAGGGATTATTACCGAAAATTGGGCTATAATTTGATTGGTGAATATATGGTGAAAGAATTATGATTTACAGTGAGGTAGTGGCTGAACTCGAAAAATTAGCCAGCCATAACCCGAAAGATTTAGCTGGAATGGCTCGTTTTGGGATTAACGTGGACAAGGCCTGGGTTATCTCGATACCAAAATTGCGAAAATATGCCAAAGAACTTCGAAAAGAACCGAATCGACACGAATTAGCACTCGAACTTTGGGATTCGGAAATTCATGAAGCCAGAATATTGGCGGGCTTGATTGATAATCCGAAAAAAGTAACTGAGATACAGCTAGAAAAATGGGTTAGTGGTTTTGATTCTTGGGATGTTTGTGATCAAGTCTGTAGTGCTTTATTCGACAAAACGGAATTTGCATACCAAAAAGCAGAGGAGTGGTCAGGACGACCAGAAGAATTTGTGAAGCGAGCCGGCTTTGTAGTGATGTGCGCGCTTTCAGTTCATGATAAAAAAGCCCCAGACGCACCATTTGAAAAATTCTTAGGAATTTGTAAAAGAGAAGCGACAGATGAAAGGAATTTTGTACGCAAGGCAGTCAATTGGGCCCTCCGTAGTATTGCAAAATCCAGGAATGCTAACTTATACAAAGTAGGATTAAAAGTAGCCTACGAAATAAAAGAAATGGATAGCAAGACCGCTCGATGGGTTGCGAACGATGCCATCCGCGAATTAGAAAAAAACTACATAAAGAAAAGATTTATATAAAGAAAAAGAGCGATATCCTGGTATCGAACCAGAAAATCGCCCTATTTTTTCAAAATTGTCAGAAATGGTTAATAATCCAAAGCTGTAAGAGGGCCTCTCTTCAGATCGGCACGATATCTCCGATCATATTCTTCATCCAGGTTCCAACAACGCTTGCCTTCTCTCAGGCTTTTTGAGATCTGCCTGTATTCTTCCCTAGTTATAAGGAT
>JBAXEY010000019.1:0-14252 GCA_037140175.1 bacterium
AGTATCATTTGGTCCTTTAAAATGATACTTTCTATCAGTCTATATCAGGACTTTTTTCTTCCTTGATTCTGCTAGTTTTTCAACCCCCTTATTACCTCCAACCGGTTCTGTCTTTTGGGTTGGTTTTACATACGTAATCGCATAATTCTTCCTTGAAGTCTCAATCAACCTCTCTTGTTTCTCATGATTATTTTGAGTTGGAATTGGGAATGTCACGCCTGAGAAAGTATCTTGAGGCTCAAGAGCGGCCAACTTGATATAAAAATGATGGCGAGGTAAGTTGGCAATATCTATTGTGCAATTATCTTTATCTCTAAGTATTATTCCCTGAAACTCTTATGAATCAGATTAATTTGATTAAACCCGAATTTTATTGAATAAAAGTATTGACTCTATCTCTATGGTGATATACTATATTACTATAGTGATAGGAGGGAATTATGGAAAATTCAAATAGAACCTTAGGCTATAACCTTAAAAAGGCAAACCCTATTAATTCTGAATTCCCGAACTCTGAGGTTCTCGCCTTAGACGAATGCAAGAAGCAGCTCGATAAATTCAATCTAAGTGATGAGAAAATATTAGATATTAGAAATTACTTGATCGGAGTTGTTGATAAATCAATCAATTCATATCTAGATAATTTTAGGTAGAATTATGGATACAAAATACACAAAAGCCGTCATCTACTGTCGAGTTTCATCCGAAAAACAAGTTAGGGAGGGTGGCGGGTTAGACAGCCAGGAGCATAGATGCAGAGAATATACTCGCTCACTTGGCTTAGATGTAGAAAGGGTTTTCAAAGACGAAGGCATCTCTGGTGGGTTATTCGATCGTCCAGCTATGCAGTCCTTAATACAATACTTAGACGACCATTGGCAGGATAAGTATTTTGTTATTTTCGATGATCTTAAGAGATTTGCGAGAGATGTGGAGGTCCACTTAAGATTAAAGGCAGAACTAAGAGTCCGGGAAGCTAAGCTTCGCTGCCTGAATTACAACTTTGATGATAGCGCTGAAGGTGAATTCGTTGAAACAATCTTTGCCGCCCAAAATCAGCTTGAGCGCAAACAGAACCGAAGACAAGTCTGTCAGAAGATGAAAGCAAGACTAGAACGCGGATATTGGTGTTTTAATCCACCGACAGGCTATGAATACAAAAGAGATAAGGAACATGGGAAACTCCTTGTGCCTATTGAGTCGATTACGAAAGTGCTTGCTGAAGGATTAAACGCTTTTGCTGAAAACAGGTTATTAAATCAGATCGATTTTTTGAATTACTTAAAATCAAAAAACTTTCATGGTCTTCTAAACAGAAATATTAAACAAATTACATTTGATTACGTAAAAAGACTTCTAACTGAACCACTGTACGCAGGCATAGTTGTATATGAAAAGTGGGACATTACAAAAAGACAAGGCCATCATAAAACTATTATTACTGAGGAGGCATTTAATAAAATTCAAATTAAATTAAAAAGACCAGAAAGCAAACCAAGGCAAAATGACAATTACGACTTTCCGCTAAGAAGAGTTGTAAGTTGTTCTGTCTGCGGTGTAAATATGACAGGGAGCATAAATAAAGGTAAATATAAATATTATCCTCATTACACTTGCAGCAACAAAGAGTGCGGGGCTAGCCCTAAGAATATAGCTCCTGATAAATTGGAGGGTGAGTACTTACAACTTTTAGAAAACATTACGGTTGAACCAGAAGTCATAGAAATGAGCAAAATTATTGCAACAAGAATCTGGGAAAAAAAAGTTAAAAATTTGAGTACAAGTTATAAAGCCAAAGAGGCCGAAAAGAAGGAGCTAGAACAAATGATCGATGATTATATTGATCTTATTCCTAAGACAAGTTCAGCCAGTCTTAGAGTCCGTTATGAAACCAAAATAGAAGAATTAGATAGACAAATAAGAAAGTTTAATAACGAATCCGGAACTAAAAAAGTGCCTGATATAACAGAGGCACTTAGCTTGGTCTTTAGATTTGTTGGAACACCGGCAGAAACATGGAAAAATGCTAGCTATGAAGCCAAAATCTTAATCCACAATATGATATTTATTCAAAATCCCAAATACTCTTTAGCAACAGGGTTTGGAACACCAGTATTATCCCTTCCTTTCAGCATTAAACAGCACTTTGATGACCTTGATTCTAATATGGTGGACCCGACAAGATTCGAACTTGCGACCTCCTCCATGCCATGGAGGCGCTCTACCAGCTAAGCTACGGGCCCATATTTAGCCTTGCAATTTTATCATAATATTCAATAATTTTGAATAATAAAAATACGGTCTAAATTCGCATAATCTTTAATAACTTCTACTTTTTTGTCAGGTAAATATTTTTTTGACAATTCGCTAATTTTAGCCCCTTGTTTGTCGCCAATTTCACCATAGATTTTACCATTCTCACTAAGGTGTTTTGACGCATTTGATAAGAATTTATTATATATATCCAGACCATTTATTCCTCCATCTAAGGCTATTTTCGGTTCAAAATCCAAGATATCAGGCGATAACTTTGTCATTTGTTGGTGAGGTATATAGGGTAGGTTTACTAAAATATAATCAAACTTTTTGTTTTTCCATGGTTCAAATAGGTTACCTTTTTTGAACAATATAGTTGTTCGTTTTATTATTCTCTCTGCATTTTCTTTGGCTACTTTTAAGGCTTCTGACGATATGTCGGATGCAAAATATTGACCATCTAGGTTTTTCTCTAAACTTACGATGATTGCTCCTGAGCCAGTGCCAATCTCCAAAATCCTACTTTCAGATGTAATTTGTTGCCCATTGGCAGAAATAAACTTTTCAATTAGAATCTCAGTTTCTGGCCTAGGAACTAATACGTTCTTGTTGACTATGAATGAATGATTCATAAAATCAATATGACCTGTTATATACCAGACTGGTTCGTGCTTAGATCGCCTTTCTACCCAACTTCTATATCTTTTTTCCTCAGATTTTGATAATTCTCTTTCCGGATGGGATACCAGATAAGCTCTATTAACCTCTAATAGATCACTCAACAACAGATTCGTCGAGCTGGAGGCATTGTCCACTTCGTTTCTATTTAGCTTCTTGTTGGACCAGATAATGGCATCTTTGATTAACATACAAAGTAAATTATCTCATTTTTTATTAATTTTAAAACCGTTATAATATTTGTTGTTAACATGAAAAACAAAAAAAGTATTTTTTCGCGCGATAGAAGTAGGATCATCTTTTGGATTTTGATCCTCTTATTCTTCTGTATTTTTGCCCTTAGATTTGCAAGCTTGAAGGAGCTTTTTGTAAGCATCAAGCAAAGCAATCTTATTTTCATTTTTCTAGCAGTACTTGCCCAATTTTTCTATTTTGTTGCCTTCACATTTACTTACAAAATTGCATTTAGGTTGGTTAATATCAAACAAACCTTCAAAAGGCTCTTTCCCCTAACCTTTGCCTATATTTTTGTAAACGTCGTTGCTCCTACAGGTGGAGCCAGCGGAGCCGCCCTATTCGCAACAGATGCATCGAGAAGAAAAGAATCACCTATACGGACTTTGGCCGGAGTATTAATAGCAAATGTAGCTCAATTTTTTACTTTTGGCGTAATCTTATGCTTTGGGGTTTTCTACCTATATTCCACCCGGGATTTACAGGCCTATCAAATAATTGCTACGGGGCTGATGGTCTCTTTGACCTTGTTTTTGATAACCATTTTTATCCTAGGCATTTACAAGCCTTCATATCTCAATGTCTACCTTAACTGGCAAACCAACGTATTGAATATTTTTACAAAGATTTTACGTCTAAAGAAAAGGTTTAAGGATGATTGGATAGAAGAAGGAGTTATAGAGTTTAACAATGCGTCTCAAAATATTACCAAACAAACGAAAGAAATCGGCAAACTAATCTCCTGCTACTTTCTGGTACATGTAATAAATATCCTGAGTCTTCTATTTGTCTTTGTGGCCTTCAATGAACATGTTTCGCTTTGGACTTTGGTTTCTGGCTTTGTGATGGGTGTTGTTTTTCAGATTGTTGGCATAACACCCTACGGGATAGGTCTAACCGAAAGTGCTATGACTCTAACATTTACCTCTCAAGGCATTCCTGCAGAAATAGCTATTTTAATCACGCTAACATATAGAGGAATCACCTTTTGGCTGCCTCTCTTGATAGGCTTTATACTTCTTCGTAAAGTTCATATTTTTGGACTAGGAGATATCTCAATTGTGCGTCTTATCAATGAAAACAAGCATATAACTAATATCAAAAAAGCAATTAAGGTTCAATTTATTGATATTGAGAAGTAGGATAAAGAGCTCTCTTTATCCCCGGTACTCAAGTTCTTGATCATTAACCGCGATCTTATCACCAAAGCCAGCGCCAAGCTTCTCTACTTGTTTGATAACTCCCGATCTTTTCATAATATCGTACAGTCTCATGACGGCTTGTTGGTTATCAAAAGAAGTTTTTTGAGCAAATTTCTCAATCTTCTCGCCTGTAACTATATATTTATTCTTACTTTTTTTGACCTCAAAGAAATCCTTCCGAACGTCTGCTATCGTAAATATTTTTATTGGATCTTCTTTTTTCTTCTTTGGTATTTGATCTAGCGCAATCTCGATGTCAAACATCAGTTCCTTTAGCCCTTGGTGCGTCACTGCGGAGAAAAGGATTGGCTCTTTCTCAAATTTAATAATCTTTTTATTCTTGGTAATCATCTTTTGCGCTTTTTTATAAATATCTTCTGCTTCTGCCTTATTTAATAAATCAGCCTTACTAATAGCTAATATCTGTGATTTTTTCAGCATTTCTTTGTTGTATAAAGATAATTCCTTGTTGATTAGAACAAAATCACTTTCCATATCATTACTCATCGCATCAATTATATGGACGATCAGTCGGGTTCTCTCTATATGACGTAGAAACTCATCTCCCAGGCCTTTTCCGGCTGAAGCCCCCTCGATTAACCCAGGGATATCAGCTATAACAAAACCTTTGTTGCTGTATTTTTCGACAACCCCAAGGTTAGGGGTAATGGTCGTGAAAGGATAGTCTGCGATTCTTGGCTTGGCCGCCGATACGACTGATAGCAAGGTAGACTTACCAATATTTGGCAACCCGACTAGTCCAACATCCGCAATTAGTTTGAGTTCCAATCGCAGAGTTACAGCTTGCCCTTTGGTGCCAAGCTCAGCAAACATCGGTTTCTGTCGTACTGAGCTTGTAAAATGGGCATTTCCAAATCCACCCTCTCCACCTTTGGCTATTATGACTTCCTGATTTTCGGCTGAAAGGTCAGCTAGGATCTGCCCCGTCTCGTTATTAATCACATTTGTTCCAATAGGAACCTTGACAATCAAATCATCTCCTCCACGTCCGTGCTGTTTGCTCGCCTTGCCCATTTCACCATTTTCCGCCTTGAGTTCTCGGTGAGTTTTATAAAAATATAGGGTATTCCAGCTCGGATCGACTTGAAAGATTATATTTCCGCCATCTCCCCCATTTCCTCCGTCTGGTCCACCATATTCACGAAATTTTTCGTGCAACAAACTCATCCGGCCGTTTCCACCATCTCCAGCTTTGACATATATTTCAGCAATATCACAAAACATATATTAATCGGCTTTCAAGCCTTGGCCCAGCTAAATCGCTGCTACCAAAACCTCTTACCCTTCTCCTCTGCAAACAAAAATAGAACCTTTTGTCGGCTTAAACTAATAAACAACATGATTTTAGCACAAATTAAGCTATTTTTATAGCTAGAAATAGCTCATTGGATTTTGTCTAGCGCCACCAATAATTACTTCAAAATGAAGATGAGAGCCTGTAGAGCGTCCTGTGCTACCCATATAACCAATGACTTGTCCCTTGGATACATAGCCGCCAATAATCGCCAAGCTGGACATGTGGGCATAGCGAGTCTGAGTACCATCACCATGATCTATGAGGATAGTATTCCCATAACCTCCATTATAACCGTATTTTGCTTCTGAGATTTTACCAGAATCTGCCGCAAATATCGGCGTCCCAACATTATTTGGAATATCAATGGCCCAATTATGATAGCCATTATAAAAGCCCATTGGGCCAACAACGGTTGGAAATCGAAATGAACCTGATCTGGAGATATATGAGTTGCTGCCATAGCCACCCGAACGAGATGATGACGAAGATGAAGACGAGGAGGGCGCAGCCGCAACTGGCGCCACTACCACAGGTTTCGGAGCCGCTGGAATTTCACCGTCAGGAACTAATACCTCCATACCCGGAGTTAAATCTTCCCCATAGAGATCGTTTTGAGCTATTATCATCTCCTTATTTGCCTTGTAGCGAGCGGCGATGCCATCTAGGCTATCTCCGGCACTAACCGTATGTACAAGGCCAACTACTGGCAATATAGTTAACGTTTGGCCTGGCTTGACGCTATTCTCGTCTTCGAGCTTGTTGGCATAACGAACCGTATCAGTAGTAATATTAAATTTTCTAGCAATTGTCCAGACCGTCTCGCCGTCTTGAACCACATATTTAGTAATTTTGCTACGATTGCTGCTTGCTTCTGGCATTGCAACAATTGGCTGACCAGAAATATACTCACTCCCTCCAGAAACAATATTAATTTTGTTGTTTAGATCCTCAGCAACTTTCGAAGCATCTTGACCCATTTTATCGCTATAGATGGCCGATATTGTCGCAACAGAATCAGCTTCTAAAATTCTTTTTTCTGTCGTAGATAGAGTAGCTTCATTCGCTGTCTCTATTGGTACGAAAGGACTATAAGTCACCTTGGCCTTGCTGTCTAAATTCCCAGGTATGCCACTTATCAAAACAAAAATTATTACGACCATAATGCTTAGATGGGAGACGTCGCTCATTGGGCCTTTAAAGAATTTTACCGTCTTTTTTTGTGCTTTTATGGCGCCTTGTCTCGCAAATTTATTAACGACAAAAAGGCCAGCCTGTTTTATGCGAGTTGGCAATTTTTTAAAAAAGGTTATGATCAATCTAGTTATATTAGCAATTTTGTGACCGAGCTTAGACATAAGTATTAAATGTTTGTCTTCAAACTTCTAATGTCCTCCTTCACAGTTACGCGCAATAGTATATTTGATATTACAGCCACTGTCAAGCCGAGCATCCTCAGCAATTAACCTCAATTCTTTTTCCTTTTCCCCACCATTATACTGACCTGGCTCGCCGTTTGCTTTTATCACTCTATGACACGGTATTGATAAGTCTTGATTCTTTCTCATTATACTCCCAACTGCACGGTAGCCACCTGGCGAACCAGCCAATCTGGCAACATCCCGATAGCTTTTGACCTGGCCTTCTGGAATTTTTCTTACAATTTGGCAAACTTTTATGGAAAATTCAGACATATTACTGTAAATATTTAGCTTTTTTCTCTTCATGCTCGGCAAAAGTCTTCGAAAAATATGTGATTCCATTTGCTGACAAAAAGTATCTATACTCAGTAATTTTAGGATTAATGACAGCTTTGATAGAATCAAGACCAGGGTTTCCAATCGGACCCAAAGGTAAGCCAGGATTCAAATATGTATTATAGGGCGACGGCGTCCTAGTTTCTTCGTAAGTAAACTGTGTCTTGTTCGCGTTCAGGATATATTGGATGGTGGCACAAGATTCGAGAGGCATATTTTCTTTCAATCTTGATAAGAAAACCCCTGCTACAAGTTCTCTGTCTTCTGGCTTGGCAACCTCGCGCTCCACTATTGATGCTAGGGTCACGACTTGATACATATTTAGACCTGATTTGAGCGACTCAGTTTTTAACTGATTCGTAAGCTTGTTGTCAAAATTTGCCAGCATTTTTTTCACAATCAGATCGGCAGTTACTTTTGTCGGCAGTTGATATGTATCCGGGAATAAAAAGCCTTCCAAATCAACGTTTGCTGGCTTATCTTTCAAAAAATCGTAATCATAGATTTTTTTGGCCGCTGTCAGAAAATCTGCCTTAGTGACTATATTTTTATCCTCTAGGTAGCCCCCGATTTGATTATTGGTCCAGCCTTCGGGAATGGTAATTTTATCTGTAGTCACCTTCCCACCTGTCAGGGTTCCAATAATTTGGGTTGGTGAACTTTCCGGCATAATGCGATATTCGCCAGCTATAATTTTACCAGAGAGGCCATTGAGCTTAAGGTAAGTCAATAATGGTATATCTTGTTTGATTAGACCTTTTTCTTGAAGGTTTTTTGTAATTTGTCTAACATCTTCACCTTCTCTGACAATAAATGTTGTTTCAGTTTTAATCGCATTTTTTGATCGCATAAAATGATTAAGATAGAGATAACCACCTAATGTTGTCATTATAATCATGAATATTAAAAATCCGAAGATAATCAAGCTTGTTACAATATAAATCTTTCTTTTGTTTTTAGTCTTTTCCCCAATTTCAAATTGTTTATTATGAACGAGCATCAATCCTCTTAATATAAGCTTCTAAGATAATTGCCGCTGCCATCTGATCTATTTCTTCTTTGGCAATGTTCTTTTTCTTGCTTGATTTTAATTTTTCAATAGCTTCTACGGACGTTAAAAATTCGTTTTCATATTCAATCTTTTGATCTATGTCTGCTCTAAGCTCCTGAGTAAAAAGCTCGATATCTTCTACCTGTGAACCTGGGTCACCACTTGCCAGTAAAGGCAAGCCGACAACCACTAGCTCAATTCCTTCTTTTTCTATTACAGTTTTAATCTCCAAAACAGACCCAATCCGCTCGATTGTTTTGTAGGGCATAGCGATAATATTTAAATCATCACTGATTGCCAGCCCGACCCTTTTCTGTCCGACATCAAGTGCTAAAATTTTTGCCATCTAGTTTTTTGAGCCTTCGGGAATTTGGATTGATAGATATATGTTACTCTTTAGCCTTGGGAAAAATTTAATAAAAGAAGGCCAAAACTGAAATTTACTCTCCTCGACTCCCTCAATTCCTTTGAGATAATCAGTCGCTTTGCTGGCACTTTTACCTTTTAACTCATCTTTGATTTGGGATTGATCAATCTTGCTTGCAACGTAGGCATCAGTCTTGACTGAGGCGCTAAATTTTCCTGTCGCCAAATCACTGGAAGTAATGTCAACCTCCGCAGTTTTTACCCCATCATTAACGATTTGTTTTGCATAACCATATTGTCTCTCTACCTCAGCCTTAAGTATTTTATTAATATCGTCCATATTATAAGCTAGAGCCTTGATTGATACTTTGGTTGTCAAGCTAAACTCGCTGGCCTCACTGTTTACGGCCGGATTTGATGTGGCTGAAAGCACTTCTTCTACTTTTGAATCATCTATGACCTTCAATGTTTCTGCTTTTTTATTAAATTCCGTCTTGGCATTATCGAGAGCTTCCTTTGACAAATTATCTTTGGCCGTATTAATATCGCCCTGCGTTACGAAAGTTACTTCTTTATTAGAGCCGCCGGCCATTCCCCCCATGCTCGTAGCAGTATAAATATTTGGCTTTGACCCCAAGGTAACTGAATAAAAAACAACATTACTAAAACCGTTGTATTGATCTCCTGGCTGGTCTGCCTCAACAGAAACGGTTTGAGATGTTTGGGCTGGAGTAATATTAACCGCCGCGCTAGTCCGAAAAACAATATCAGACTTTCCCTCTGGATAGAGCCTAGTCCCAGCCGTCCAACTAATATCCTCTGTGGGACTAGTGTTGATAATTTTGACTGAGCCTGTCGCTTTGGTCCCAATGTTTTTCTTGCCCGTTGCTGGGTATTTTTTTGAGGTTTCTTTTGTCACTTCGATAGATTGAGAAGGAATTATTGCCTTATCAGTATTTAACTTTGCATCTTTTTCGCCTGAAATATCAACCGAGATTGGCTTTTTCTCCGCTTTGACATAGATTGTGACTTTTGCTCTAGGCAAGAAAATATAACCAAGTATTAAAATTAGCAAAATTACAGGGATGCCAATTAACAATAATTTTTTCTTTGGAAACTTTGGCATCAAGTTTGTTGGCGGTTTTTCTTCAATTTCTTTTTTGGACCAGTCCGCTTCAGACTCATCGTCCTCTGAGACAACCAATTCGTCTTCCGCTAACCCTGAGTCCTTTGCATCTTCTTTGTAGACCACCTCGTCAGTACTCTCAATCGGACCTTCGTCTGCTTTGTCTAATGACTGAGGTGCTTCATCTTCAGTATTTTCTTTTTTCCTTGGTTCTTGCCCGACTTTTGCTGCAGTGGCCAAGCCAACCTTATCAGCTAGATTTCGCCCAACCTTGTCTTGAGTGATAATTGAAAGATTTTTACCCAAATTCTCAGCTTGTTTTTTGATCAGCTTCAGATTTACAACACTCTGGAGCAAACTAGCTTCTTTTGGCACTACCAAAATAACGTCTTTGAATTCCGTCTTTCTGATCTTATCAATGACAGACGTCACTTCCTCATCTGGCTCTAAATAAATTGTTTTTGGCTCAACCATGTTTGATATTTGCTTTTAGCCTTTGGCTATTAGCATTGCTCCTCTTGATTTCAACTTTATAACTTTTCACTTTCAACTGCAAAATTAAACTTGTTTAATTTTGCATCATCTTCACTACTTTTTGTAATATTGTAGGCATGACATCATCTTCTAAATCCATATCAACGATTAGACTTCCCAGGCCTAAAGGGGTTACGTCTTGTTGATCTTTGATTTCTTCTGTCCTATCAACCATATTTGAGACTTCAGCCGGTTTGATAAAAGTAACTTTCGGTTTTTTTGCAAAGGGTAGGTCTTTGTACCAATCGCTCCCCTCTAAAACCTTTTTGATTTCTGGCAGAGCCGCTCCACCACCACAAAGCAATATCTTGGACGGCAATGAATCAACATTTGAAAACTCTGATAATGACAATTCTACTCCAGAAAGCCAGACTTCTGCATCGAGGGCTAAAGCCTCTTTGACTTTCTTCTCACTCTTTTCCTCAAGCAAGTCATTGGCATACGCAAGCTTAATTTCCTCAGCTTTGGCAAAGGTTACGCCTAGAGCTTGAGCTAGACGTTTAGTAAAGCTTCGCCCCCCTATCGCAAACATTTTCGTTCCCTCTAAGCCACCGTTTCTAACAACCGCTATATCACTCGTTCCGCCGCCAATATCAATAAATATTCCACTAAATTCTCCGGCTTCATCAACGCCTACAGATCGGGCAACTGCATATGGTTCAGCCGCTATACTGATCAAGTCTAAGCCCAAATCTGCCGCAATCGTCTGGAGTGCTCCAAGGTGAACCATTGGAGCAAAAGCATTGAATATTCCGATTGAAACATCCTTGCCCTGGAAACCGATTGGATTAGTAACCTTGTAGCCATCTATTTTGACATCAACAATCGAGGCATTAACTAATTTTACGTCTATCGCACTATATCCCGTTTCCCAAGCTAATTGTTTTCTGGCCGCATCAAAAGCTTTCCATTGCACTTTGTTGACAATTTTTTTAAGCTCTTCGTAATCTATCTTATTTGTATGTTTGAGTCGCTCATAATGAACAGTGGTAGTCGTTCCTTTAACCAGCTCCCCCGCGATCCCAATGATACACTCATCGGCAACTACACCAGACATTTCTTCGGCTCGATCGAGAGCCTTGGAACAGTTTTCAACGACGCCAGCTATATCGGTCACTGCACCCCCGTGCATGTCCCCCAAACGCTGTCTCTGTCGCCCAGCACCGACAACAATTCCCTTCCCATCCTCTATCTTAAAAATAAGAGCTTTTACAAACTCTGTTCCAATATCCAAGGCCACATAGTGTGGTATTTTTGATTCTTTTCTTGATAACTTATTAAATAATTTCATATATTATGTCTATCTAATATTGTAGGCAAAATTAAGCCAAAAAACAATCTTATTCCAAGACTGCTTTGATCCGTCTGACTCCAGCAGAGGATGATTCTTCCTTTGTAATTCTAAAATGTCCTAGATTCGCAGTATTTTCCACATGTGGTCCACCACAAATTTCTTTGGAGAAGCCATCTGTTGAATATAGGTCACCGCCAATTGTATAGACTTTAACTTTTTCGCCATATTTGGAATCAAATACACCCGTTGCACCATTACCTTTTGCCTCCTCGACTGTGGTAATGGTTTTAACTACTGGTAACTTAGAATTAATTTTATCGTTAACCATCTCCTCCACGGACTTAATCTGAAGATCCGTCATTTTATCTGGATGAGAGAAATCAAAACGGATCCGTTCCTGGGTAATGTTTGCTCCTCGTTGACTAACATGAGGGCCCAGTATCCTTCTGAGGGCTTCCAACATTAAATGGGCCGCGGTGTGATATTTTATGGTTTGCTCAGATTGATCTCCTAGTCCACCTTTGAACTTTTGTTCAGCACCTAACCGTGACAGATCTTGGTGTTTTCTGAACTCGTTAGCAAAACCTTCTTTATCAACTCTTATATTTTTTTCTTTGGCAAGCTCTGCTGTTATTTCAACGGGGAAACCATAACTCTGGAATAGGTCAAATGCATCTTTGCCAGAAATAATTCTGAGGTTTTTGTCCAAAATAATTTGATTGAACTTTCTTAGACCTTTTTCTAAAGTTTTTCTAAATTTGTCCTCTTCTTTTTCAAACTCTGCATAAATAAAATTCTCGTTTTTTTTGAGTTTGGGATATACCAAATACATTTTCTCTATTACCTCTCTGGCTATTTGGGAAGTAAAATTTCCTTCGATCCCTAGATTTCGTCCATGCCTAATCGCTCTTCGAATAAGCCTACGAGCAATATAGCCCCGATCTATGTTAGACGGTTCGATTTGCTCAGCGAGAACAAAGGTGGCCGCTCGCAAATGATCAGCGACGATTCTGACTGATTTTATTTTTTTGTCAGAGCAGTCTGTTGCCAGTTCTTTGATTTTGGAGACTATTGGCTCAAATAAGTCGGTTTCAAAAACAGACTCTTTCCCTTGTGAAAACATTACCTGACGCTCTAGTCCAATTCCTACATCAACGTTTTTTTGGGCAAGCTTTTCATATTTTCCCTCGGCGTTTTTGAAATATTCCATAAAAACATTGTTGCCAATTTCAATGTATTTCCCACAATCACAAACTGGGCTACACTCTTTGCCACAATTTTTTTGTCCAGTATCTAAAAACATTTCTGTATCAGGACCGCATGGTCCGGTCTCCGAGGCAGGGCCCCACCAATTCTCCTTCTTGTCATTTTTGTAGATTCTTTTCTCAGGAATACCGATATCATTCCTCCAAACTGAATAAGATTCCTGGTCAAAGGGAGCATCATCATCCCCAGAAAAAACAGTCACAGATATTTTTTCCCGATCAAAGCCCAATATTTTAGTATAAAAATCAAAAGTGTATTGGATTGATTCTTTTTTGAAATAGTCCCCCAAAGACCAATATCCCAGCATTTCAAAAAAAGTTAAATGAGCCGTGTCTCCAACTTCATCTATGTCGTTTGTTCTCAAACAGATCTGTGAATTTACAATTCTCTTACCTAACGGGTGGGCCTCTCCCATCAGATACGGAACCAAAGGATGCATGCCCGCGGTTGTAAAAAGAACCGATGGGTCGTTCTGTGGAACGACAGGATAAGACGGAATAGCAATGTGTTTCTTGCCTTCAAAGAATTGGATAAATTTCTCTCTAATTTCGTTTGATGTCATGCTCGTATTGTAGCGAAAAATCACTTATTATTCAACAAAAAGAACGAGGCGCCGATCCCAAACCGATTGTGGTTTGGTCTCGACGCCTCTAAGCGGACTGCCCTAAACGGCTAGACACTGATTGCCTCCCTGATGGCATTCTGGATGGCGTGGTGAGTATAAATAGTTGATTTGTTGACGAGTAGTACTGTCAGTGCGCGAAAATCTCCTTCGGTCAGGGTGCCGAAAGATTCTAGCTTTGCCTCGGCTTTGTTTATTGTTTCCACAATAACTCTACCTTTGATTGCAAACTCAGAACCTGTCATGGTGTAGCAGATGTGGCGGTATTCAACCATTGCAATTAGACAATCACGAAGTGTTTTCTTCACGATCTCAAGGTCTTTGTCCTTGAGTCCTTTTCCCAGAAAAATATTCTGGATACGTGCTAGCTCCGTCTCTGAGAATACAGTTAGCACTTTTTTGACTGACTGTGTCATTGTTCTCGCCTCCTCTCAAGTATCAAGGTACGGTCCGCGCAATTGGACAATTATTTTAATCTAAACTCAGCGGAGTGTCAATATTCAAGCCGCGATAATCCCACCCCCAAGGACCTCACTGCCTTGATAAAAAAC
>JBAXEY010000020.1:0-13806 GCA_037140175.1 bacterium
AACATCACAGAACGGTATTATCGCGACAAAGACGGCTGGTTAAAGATTAGTAATAAGGATCGTGTATTTCGTGCAACAGGCGAACAGGTTCTCAACCATTTATTACCTGCTTTATCACTAGACGATTTGTTAAAGATTGCAGTGACTGTTGAGCATTACGACAAACCATATTGGCAAACACTCCTTGATAAAAATAAAAGAGTAAAGTAGCCCAGTAAGTGCTCTTCTGCGACAGCACACGTTCTAACCCCGTTCCACCAAGCACGCCAAGTATCAAACAAAAAAGGGGATTAACAAAAAAACGTTCTCGATTTATTTTATTATTTGCTTTAGTATTTACATTGATGAATAAACTAATAAAGGTGAGCTTCGGTTCAACGGCAGCAATAGTAACAAGTATGGGGCTGATTGTTGGCCTAAGTTCAATAGATTCAACTAAGGCAAGTTTACTTACGGGATTATTGATTATCGCTATTGCAGATAATGTCTCTGATACTTTTGGAATACATATTTTCCAGGAATCAAGAGCTGAAGTCAAACCCGTAAAAAATGTAATTATTCCAAATTTTTTAGCGAGGTTAATCATATCGCTATCTTTTATTTTTTTTGTAGTCCTGCTACCATCTCAGCTTTACCAATACGTAGCTGTGATTTGGGGCATGTTCATTCTATCAATCCTTTCATTCTTTATTGCTCAAATGAAGAAAACATCACCAATTAAGGAAATAACTTTCCATGTTCTGTTGGCATTTATGGTCATCGCCGTCAGCCAAGCGTTGGCGTATTTTATCAAAATATCGATTCGATAACTCTAAAATCTTTTCACTGGACTCATCTTATCTTAAGCGAAAGAGGGGATTTATGACTCAACTTGATATAAGGCAAAATAAGTTTTAACTTCTTCTACGATGGCCAACCAATTTCGTGAGGGTAAACTAATTTTTGATCAGTTCGTCAGGAAGATTTCTTGAGAATATAAGTCCCAAAAGCGATAACATGACGAGAGCTAGCATAGCAGTTTTGAGAGAATGTAGTTGTGCATCTAGATAGTAGCTCGATATCTCCTTAGCTTCCGATTCAGGCAAGCCTTCTTTGGTGGCAAAGTCATAGACCTCATTCTGACTGACCACAGCTATCCCTCCTGTCGAATTCTTTTCTATATAGCTCTTCACATTAGATGGCAGGGTGCTTGCTTGGCTTGTAGCAGTAGTGACAAACCCAGTAGTCAATGATGCTATCAAGACAGAGCCTATTAGGGCAGTGCCAAGCGAGGCTCCTAGGTTTTGGAATGTTCCTTGAAGTCCACCTGCCTCAGATGTTTTGTCTTCATCGACAGAAGAAAGAACGACATTGCCTATTTGTGAAGCCATCAAGCCAATCCCGCCACCAACAAAAAGCATACCAACAACAAAGACAAAGCTTTTTAGCTCAGGGTCAATAGAATACAAGATAGCAATAATACCAATAACTATTAGGTATTTCCCCCAAACTATTATCTTTTTTGGAGTAAACTTCGCAACTAATCTTGCCCCTATCAAAGAAAAGATGACAAGGGAGACTGACAATGGAAAAATCTTTATGCCTGTCTGTAAAGCGTCTAAACCAAGAACCATCTGTAAATAAACGGGCATTACAAAGAATAGACCAGCAGTCAAAAGGTTCTGTATCGTAATGTTTGAGAGTCCAGCTCTTAAATGGGGCTTTTTGAGCATTGTTACGTCTAATAATGGATCTCTGCCCTTTTTCTGTAGTTTGATCTGCCTTTGAGCAAAAATCCAGAGAATGCCAAAACCAGCAACGATCATGAAGGGAACAATTGAAAAGCCAAAGGGAGTGATGCTCAGACCATTTATAACTGGGGCCGACATTGGTTCAATCCATCCCCAAGTTTTGGATTGTAATATAGCAAAAACTACCAAAAATAAACCCAGTGAAGAGAGCAGTACACTGGTTTTATCAAGCGTAGATTTTTTGGTGATCTCTGCATCTTTTATTTTATTTGCAAAAATTATGAGAATGGCAAGGACGATAACTGTCTCTGCGGCAAAGACATATCTCCAAGATAAATAAGTCGTGACTGCTCCTCCAATTAAAGGGCCAGCCGCAACTGCAGCCCCAGAAACTGCTCCCAATATACTGTAGGCGACAACTCTGTCGCGCCCTTTATAGTTTGCAGCAGTGAGCGCCGCTATTGCTGGAATAACCAAAACGGCCCCCATCCCTTCTATAAACGACCAACCAAAAATAAGAACACCGAGTCCGCCAGCAATTGATGTTATGAGAGAACCTATGCCATAGGTCAGAAGACCAATTTTGAATGTCTTGCGCCTTCCCCAGATGTCACCCATCTTTCCACCAGTTAGCATAAAAGCAGCCATTACCAGAGTATAGAAAGTAATAGCTATCTGAAGCCCAGAGACAGAAGTGTGGAGGTCTGCTACTATTTTAGAGATTGATACATTCATCACCGAACTATCTAGCACCATTACAAATTGCGCCAAAGATAATATGATTACTGGTATCCATTTTTTCATAGCAAACTCCTGTTTAAATTTTTATTATTATAGCACTGTTATTCCGAGAAAACAGCCATGTATCGCTAAAATAATTTTCCGATATTTTCACATCTTTTTATTAGTCAACCCGGCTGTTTTGTTCATTTTCATTGAAGAGTATTCTTTATCATCTTTGGATTTTAGTAAATATATTTGCTATTATTGTATAGAAAGGAGGTGATATAAATGCCTGATAAAATAAAAACGGCTCGCGTCTGTATTCTAGTCGGATCTTGGATTAATGTCGTACTAGCCGCAATAATGCTTGTACTATTTCTTATGAGCGGAGCATTGATTGGGGTTTCTGGAGACAGTGGATCAGCCGTCGGAGGTTTGATCTTTGGGATATTCGGTGTAGTCATTGCTCTGTTGCTAGGAGTTTCCGCTCTAGTGGGCTTCATGACAGCCAAAGGCATCAGAGAGAAAAAGAACTGGGCCAAGATTGTTGGAATTATAATCGCGATATTAAATGTCACAAATGTCCCTATCGGAACTATTTTGGGTGTTCTCATCCTAATCGGCTTATTCGACTCTGAATCTTCCGCGTGGTTTGAAAAATAAATCTATTGATACAAAATAAAAACCCATGGCTTTGTGGGTTTTTATTTTTTTTATAGGAAAAATTTGTTAGAATTGTATTAATAAAAGGAAAAGGTCCTAGCAAGTCATGGCAAAGAAGAAAAGAAAGAAAACGGAATTTAAGCATTTATTTTTTCCGCACAAGCATAATGAGTACAGGCCGCACGCCTTTAGGCATAGGATGTTGACCCTCTATTCGTTTGTTTTGCTTTCTTCCCAGGTTTTGCTGGGTGTTACTTATGTTTCTGGGCCGACGTTGACTGCTGATAATATTGAAGTCTTGAAACAAAATGTTATTCAACTTACAAACGACGAGAGAGTAAAGGATGGAGAATCCGCACTCACGGAGAATAAAGCTCTTGATCTAGCCGCTCAAACAAAATTAGATGATATGTTTACCCGAAATTATTGGGATCATGTCGCACCTGATGGAAAGCAAGCTTGGGACTTTATTAACGCAACAGATTACCAATACGTCTACGCTGGCGAAAACTTGGCTCGGGGTTTTCTCGATGCAAAATCATCAATGAACGCCTGGATGAATAGCCCATCCCATAGAAAAAATATTCTTAACCCAAACTATCGCGATATTGGAGTTGCCGTTGGCTATGGGAAGATAAATGATAAGTCAACTGTGCTTATAGTCCAAATTTTTGGTGCTCAGCCAACCTCTGTAGCCGCCAATGAAACAAAGGTTCAAAAGATTGAAAGCGTCCCGCTTGGGGAAAGCAAGACATCACCGACCTTTAGTGGTTCAAATATTACAATAGTAAATCGTTTGCCATACTTAGCTTTTTGGCTAATCCTATTTGCTTTGATTATCTTCGACGGCTTATCAATCAGAAGACTCGGATATCATAAGTCAAAAAAACACATGTTCCAATTTAGGGCAGCGCTTTTGATAAATATCTTTGTTTTAATCCTTTTAAGCCTTAATTACGTCTCAATCGCTTAGATAGTTATAATTTTAATGTTATGAAAGGCAAATATGTATGATGTAGCAATTATTGGCGGTGGTCCTGCAGGACTTTCAGCGGCTGTTTATGCGGCCCGATATAAAATGAGCTGTGCAGTAATCGCCCCACTCTGGGGTGGTTTTGTGACCGAGGCACATCTAGTAGAAAATTGGCTTGGGGATAAAAGTGTCTCGGGTCTGGACCTATCCCAACGGTTTATAGACCATGTTAAAAGCTTAGACGTTCCTATGATAAATGAGGACGTCAAATCGATTACAAAAACAAAAGATTTCTTTGAAGTAACTACTACTAAAGAAGTCCTAACTGCAAAAAAAATAATCCTCGCTCTCGGTACAGAGAGAAATAAGCTGGGAGTAAAAGGGGAGAGCGACTTTTTAGGAAAAGGCGTATCGTATTGTGCCACATGCGACGGTTTCTTCTTTCGCGACAAAATAGTTGTTGTCGCCGGAAGTGGTGACGCTGCCTGCACCGGTTCGACCTTTCTGGCGAATATAGCCAAAAAGGTATATCTAGTCTATAGAAGCAGTAGTCTAAAGGCTGAGCCAATCTGGATTGACAAAATAAAAAAGCTAAAAAACATCGAATCAATACCAAGCGCAAATATAGCCGAAATCATGGGCGACAGCAAAGTCGAGAAAGTTCTTCTTGATAATGGGAAAACAATAAAAACAGATGGGGTATTTATTGAAGTAGGCTCTACTCCGGCAACTTTTCTAATCGATAAATTAGGAATCAAAACTGACGAGAAAAAATATATTATTGTTGATCAAGGCCAAAAAACAAACGTCGAGGGTGTTTTTGCCGCTGGAGACATGACAACTAACTCAAGTAAATTTAAGCAAATAATAGTGGCTGCCAGTGAAGGCGCAGTCGCTGTTTATAACGCTTATATCGATCTAAAAAGCTAACTATTTTTGCCTTAAGGAAAGCCTTTTAATCCTTTTTGAGCACAAATTATCTTATTTTGTGCTTGACAAAGATTTACTCAAGGTGCATTCTTAGTGTTAGTGGGCTAATAGTTTACGCACACAAATCTTTATAAGGGAGGAGGTGGAGTAAATGGCAGAAGCATATTGCGTTAAATGTAAAGCTAAACGTGAGATGAAGGACGCTCAAGAAGTAACCATGAAAAATGGTCGAAAAGCTATGAAAGGCACTTGTCCAACTTGCGGAACAGGCATGTATAAAATTCTTGGTAAATAATTCTTAAAGAATTTAAATAATCCTCCATTTCTTTGGAGGATTATTTTTATTGATTTGTTTTTTGTTTTTGTGTTAATCTTTAAATATTATTAAAGGGAAAAAGGAGGCATCTATGTTTGATGATGAGACCAATGATGTAACAAATAATCCAGTCGATCCAACCCCCGCACAGGCAGAAGTAAATGGACAAGCTGTTCCTGCTTGGGACGAACCCCAGGCTGTGCCTACAGAAGAACCAGCTGTTCCTACCGCAGAGCCTGTAGTGCCAGACTGGGACGCCGATCCAGCCCCTCAGACAGAGCCTGTGACAGATTTACCCGAAAGTTCACCGGCCGAAGAAGCTGAGATTTAGACCAACCATTAAAAAAACAGCCTCGCTAGAGGCTGTTTTTTATTGATTGCAAACATTCTTCCTGCTATAATTTAACGCGTTCTAGATTTAATGTATCAACCCATATGGTCCCATCGTCTAGGGGTTAGGACGCCAGGTTCTCATCCTGGTAACAGGGGTTCGAATCCCCTTGGGACTACCAATTAACTATGGTAAAATTGCGAAAATATAAAAAAATACTTTTAATACTATCTATAGGGATAGCCTTTGGAGCTGTTGTGTTTTATTTGTTAATAAATAAACCGGCTGAGACAAAAAAAGAGGTTATTGTTGCCAATTCAAGCTCAAAGAAGATTGTAAAAGAGAACATAGAAAAATATCATCCAAAGAGCGATTGGCAAAAAACACATCCTTCTAATATTGAACTGACAGCGGAGTCGGCAATCATTATAGATCAGGACACTGGACAGCTTATACTAGCTAAAAATGAGCATCAAAAATTGCCACCTGCCAGCATCACTAAGGTCTTAACACTACTTATTGTTTTAGAGAACATGAAAACAGATAAATTATGCACGGTTTCCGAACAAGCCTCTAGTACGCAACCAAACAAAATAACCATGAAAGCCGGAGAAAAATTAAAGGTTGAGGATTTGTTATATGGCATGATGATGATTTCGGCTAATGACGCGGCTGAAGTATTAGCTGAATGCTATGATGGGGGAAGAACAAAGTTTATTGGGTTAATGAACGATAAAATAAAATATCTGGGATTAAAAGATAGCACTTTCAAGGATCCAAACGGATTGAATGATACAGAACAAGTCTCTAGTGCCTATGACATGGGAACAATCACACGTTATGCGATCATAACTAAGCCTGAAGTGTTAAAATATATGGGACGCAAGGAGGACTATAGTGTCTATCCCACTGAAACTAACGAATCCCACTCCTGGTATCAGATCAGCCATCTCTTGTCTAGTTTTGCCGGTATGGAAGGCGCAAAAACAGGCTATACCCACATCGCAAAAAATACCTACATCGGTGTTGCGAGTAGGGGGGGCCGTAGAATTATTATCGTCTATCTTTCAGCCCAAACAACGACTAGCGATGCTACAACTATGCTAGAGTATGGCTTTTCAAACAAACCAAATTAGTAAACTTTATTTAATATATGTTGTACAATTTTATCGGAGGGTTTGATGCTTTTATGGCTCATGCTTGGGCTAGGTCTTGTAGCAATAGTCTCGATAGTGATTTATTTTGTGATATCCAAGTTCTCAAAAAAACATAAAGTTGATAGTAGAACTCTGCAAGAAATTAGCCAAGACAATAATGTTCACGAAAATCAGGAAAAAATATTATTAGACGCCATCGCTGATGGAGTCTATATCGTTGACTTTGAGAGAAACTTAACATTATTAAACCCTGCCGCAGAAAAAATGACAGGATGGAACGCAGCAGAGGTAACAGGAATCAAATGTTGGTCTGTCATGAGTCTCAAAGATCAAAAGGATAATAGCGTCTGCCAAGACAATTGTCCAGTATTGGCTTGCTGGAAATCTGGCGAGTACATTACCAGGGATGATACTTGTTTTTTACACCACAAAAATAAAAATACAGTCCAAATATCAAGCTCTTACACTCCTTTAAAAGATAATTATGGCCACAATGTTGGTGCAGTTTGTATCTTCCGAGATGAGACAGAGAAGAAGGAAATACAAAGACAGCGCGATGAATTCGTTTCGACCGCTTCTCACGAGCTTCGAACGCCTATTACTGCGCTTGAAGGATATATCTCTATAGTTGGAAATGACAAAATATGTAAAACCGACGATAAAGCCAAGGAATATTTAGAGAAAGCGCACAATACTGCTCTCGGGATGTCTACCTTGGTAAAAAACCTTTTGACCGTTACAAAAATTGAGGACACAAAAATACAGTTTAATAAAACAATATTTAGCTTACATGATTTGGTTGAAGAAACAGTCGAATCGTTACAAGGCCTTGCGGCTGAAAGAAAATTGTACTTAAGACTAAACGAAACTGAAAGCCAAGCTTATTCCGGAGAGAGAGCCATCGGACGTTCACTAAATGTCTTCGCCGACAAAGATAAAACCCAGGAGGTTTTGTACAATTTGATTGAAAATGCACTTAAATATTCCGATGACGGAGGAGTTGATATTTCGATAGCATACGATCATGATTTCGCAACTGTGTGTGTCGCTGACACAGGACTAGGTATATCAGGAGACGTACAAGAACATATTTTTGAAAAATTTTATCGGGCAGACAATACAAGCACTAGAGAAACTGGGGGGACAGGATTGGGGCTGTTTATTACCAGATCTATCGTAGAAATGTCAGGCGGAAAGATCTGGCTAGAAAGCCAGGTTGGCAAAGGTTCAAAATTTTACTTTACATTACCAATACGAATAGAATAGAATACTAATAAGAAGATAGGTTAAAAAAATGTCAAAAATTTTACTAGTAGAAGATGATTCGGCCTTGAGGGATATATATTCAACGCGGTTTTTAGCGGAAGGCTACGAAGTCGTTACAGCAGCAGACGGGGAACAAGCCCTTACTACTGCTGTAAAGGAAAAACCAAACCTTATTTTATTGGATGTCATGATGCCAAAGATTAGCGGCTTTGATGTTCTGGATATATTAAGAACAACCCCTGAGACCAAAGACAGCAAGATTATAATAATGACTGCACTATCCCAGCCCTCAGATATGTCAAAGGGCAGAAACCTAGGCGCAGACGATTATTTAGTTAAATCTCAAGTAACGCTAACGGATGTGGTGGAAAAAGTTAAGGTGATGCTGGCTGAATAAAAAAGCATTGAACGAGAAGCCCGCTGACAAATTTGGCGGGTTTTTTGTTTACGATTTTAGATTGAACGACTATAATTAATTCCATAATGATGAAATTAAAATGAGTATTAATAATAGACCTTAAGATAATATGCAAAAAATCTGTAACCAACTAGTCAGAATACTATATTTAACAATACCCGGTAGCGATATTTCGAAATTTCGAAATTATACAAAACCCATACAGTTTAGACTTGGTCAAAATATGATTAAATCTGAAGCTCTGTAATGTTTACAGTATCCGATGAAAAATTTGACGGCCCCCTAGACTTATTGTTAAAGCTCATCGAAAATAATAAGCTCGACATAACACTAATCTCGCTTTCTAAAATCACGGACTCTTACCTTGAGAGGATTGAAAACATACAAGGCTTACCCGAAGATATAGCTGAATTCGTCTATATTGCGGCTAAGCTTCTTTATCTAAAATCTCGTGAGCTTTTACCATCAAGCCTCAACCAAGACGATGAACAAGAAATACGAGATCTTGAACAAGACCTAATTGAATATCAAAAATATAAACAAGCAGCTGATGGGCTATCTCAAATTTTAGAGAAAGGGAGGCGCGCCTATAGCAGACGAGTAAAATATAAAAAAACTAAATCTTTTGTTCCACCAAAGGATATAGATCGCGAAAAACTATGGATAATATTTAACGAAATATTAAACAAGATTAATACCGAGAAACTTGAACAAAAGACTTACGAAAAGTCTTCAGTCACTTTAACGGAAATGAAGGAGAAACTTCGCTCAAAGATAAAGATAAACAAAAAAACATCCTTTAAGTCACTTTTAGCTAAAAATGATAATAGAATTAAGGTTATTGTGACCTTTCTGGCCATTTTGGAACTCATCAAACAAAAAGAGATTATTTTCAAACAAGATAATAATTTTTCCGATTTTATTATTTATCGTGTAAAATAAGGTTATGCAAAACAAAATCTCAAAAGCGATAGAAAGTATTCTCTTTATTGCAGACAAGCCAGTAAGCGTGAAAGAACTAGCTAATATCACTGGCTTTATGGTAACTGACATTCAGGAAGCCTTGAGAGAATTGTCTTTGGAGTATGAAAAAAGGGGTATTTGCTTTTCCAGAAAAGGGGAATTTATTTCTTTTGTCACCGCACCCGATTGTGCTAAATATGTGAGTAAGTACTTAAACGAGGAGCTAAGACATGATCTCTCCCCAGCCGGCTTAGAGACGTTGGCAATTATAACTTACAAACAACCACTTACCCGGGTAGAGATAGAAGAAATTAGGGGGGTAAATTCTGACCAAACTCTACGAAACCTTATGATCAGAGGTCTAATTGCAGAGGTTGGTCGAAAAGAAACAATTGGCAGACCCATACTATATGGCACAACAATGGAATTCGTTCAATACTTTGGACTTTTAGAGGAAAAAAACATACCGAAATTCGACGATCTCCGGCTCTTTAAGGAAAAAACCAATGAGACTCGCTAAATATCTTGCTTCTTGCGGTCTGGGCTCCAGGCGCTCCTGTGAAGACATAATTAGGGCAGGGGGAGTAGAACTAAACGGACGGCTTGTTACAAAAGTTGAATCTGATATTGATATAAAAAACGATAAGGTTCTCTATGAGGGGGAAAGAATTGTCCCAGAGAAATTAGTTTACTATCTCCTGAATAAGCCAGTTGGGTACACGTCCACGAGACAAGACATTCACGCAAAACTTTTAATAAGTGATTTGGTACCAAAAAATCCCCCAATTTGGCCTGTTGGTAGGCTAGATAGAGAAACAAGCGGTTTGATAATATTAACAAATGATGGTGAGTTGACACAAAAACTCACTCACCCAAAATTTGTAAGAGAAAAAGAATATATAATAAATACCGACTCAATTCTAAATAAAAACGAAATAGAAAGTATCCAGACTGGGGTTGTTCTAGATGACGGACTGATCAGGCCTGATTTATTTGAAAAGAGCAAAGATGACTCCTATCGCATAATCATTCACGAAGGTAGGAAAAGAATTATTCGAAGGTTAATTGCTCATTTTGGAAAGAAAGTGATTAGATTAAAGAGAGTTAGGATTGATTCGCTTGAACTCAGCGATTTAAAAGATGGAGAATATAAGATCTTATCGGATAGAGAAATTTCTCTATTAAAAAACCAATGATTGAATTTATAATAATGACATTATTTCTTGTCGATATGGTTAGTCCAAAACTGGCTTTAGTTGAGTCGTTTAATGAGAAATACTCTCTCCAGAAAAAGGCTGACCTTGCAAAGTTAACTCCCAATAATATTAAGTCGGGTTGGAAGATTAAAATTAGTCCTCAACCAGAAAAAAAAAGTGATAATGTTTATCCAACACAATCAAAGGCTAATCTTGCTTTTGATTTAGAGAGTGGCCTAGTTTTAGATTCATCAAACAAAAATAAACAGTTACCGATTGCTAGCCTCACAAAACTCATGACTGCCTATCTCACTCTTAAAAACACCTCTCTGGATAAAATATTAACTGTTCCTAATTTTGAAACAAAATTGGGAGACAGCCAAGCTGGTTTGATACCTGGCGAACAAATAACTGTACGGTCGGTTCTTTATGGTTTACTACTCAATTCCGGCAGTGATGCCGCTCAAACCCTAGCAACAGAGATTAGCGGCTCACAAACTGATTTTGTTGGAAAAATGAATCAAGCCGCCATCTCTTTAAACCTCCAGAATACTCATTTCGCAAATGCCGTAGGTTGGGATGAAAATCAAAATTATTCCAGCACCGAGGACATGGCAATCCTGTCACGAATTCTTTTAAGGAATAGTGATTTTAGTAAGATAGTCTCCACCAAGATGACGACCATTTACACCCTCAGTGGACGAGAAATTATCCTCACAAACACGAACTTACTATTAAATAATAATTTCCTTGGCGTTAAGACAGGCTATACGCCAGGAGCAGGGGAGTGCTTAGTATCAGACTATAGTGTGGGGAATCATTCATTGCTAACAGTTTTAATAGGATCAAATAATCGATTTGGAGAGACAAAAACATATTTAGACTGGATTCATAGCCAATTTTTGTGGTAGACTTAGTAGTCTTTAACAAGGAATAACTATGTTACCAGTCGTAGCTATTGTTGGCAGAACAAATGTTGGCAAATCGACTCTTTTCAATCGCTTAATCGGCAAAAGAGAAGCAATCACTGCAGATTGGTCGGGAACAACACGCGACCGCCTATATGGTGAATGCACTTGGAATGCAAAAAGCTTTTTATTGATTGACACTGCTGGCCTGGAGACAAGCCACAAACAAGAGTTTGATATAAATATTCAAGAACAGGTGAGCATTGCCATTGACGAGGCTGATCTGCTGGTTTTCTTAGTTGATACCAAAACTGGTATTACCGAAAAGGATCTAGCAGCTCAAAAGAAATTGTTATCTAGCAAAAAACCATTCATCATTGTATGTAACAAATGTGATAATGAGAAAGATTTGGTTTTGGCCAATGAGTTCTATCGTTTTGGTAGCAATGAAATTTTTCCAGTTTCGGCCTTGAGCGGTCGTGGTACTGGTGATTTGCTCGACTCAATTACAAAAAATATTCCTGCATCAAAAAAGACAAAAAAACCAAAAGAAGAATCTGAAAACATTATTGTTGCCATAGCTGGTCGACCAAATGTTGGAAAATCTTCCCTGCTAAACAGTTTGGTTGGTAATTCTAGGGCAATTGTCTCAGAAAAGGCCGGAACCACGAGAGACACGGCTTCTTTTAGTCTTTTGGAAGAAAACAAAATATTAACTTTTTTAGATACGGCCGGAATCAGAAAGAAAGGTAAAGTTGGCAAAAGCCTCGAAGGCAGAAAACCTGGACAGATTGAAAAGTATTCGGTCTTGCGTTCACTACAAGCTATAGACAAATCTACGGTCGTATTGGCCCTCATAGACGCCAGTGAGGGCATTACAGCACAGGATGTTCATATTATTGGATATGCGGCGGAAAATGGCAAGAGCGTCATCCTCGTGATTAACAAGTGGGATCTTGTTCTAGAAAAGAACATACAAGATTACACTGAATATTTGAGGAAAAAAATTAGTTTCTTGCCTTATGCACCTGCAATTTTTGTCTCAGCTAAGGATGGCAAAAATGTGAAAAAAATTACAACTTTAATCCTAAAGACTCAGGAAATGAGATTGATAAGAATCAACACTTCAGAACTTAACGCAAGGTTACATGATGATTTGATAAAAAAGACACCACCAAAACAAAAAAATATTTTGCCTACAATAAAATACGTGACCCAGGTATCCACCAATCCACCTTCCTTTGTTTTTTTTACCAATCACCCGGAACTTATTCATTTTTCTTATCGTCGTTATCTGGAAAATAGGCTTAGGGAACATTGGCAATTTGAAGCCACCCCCATTAACATTTCTTTTAGAAAGAAAAGCAGCTAGAATAAATTTATGAAAGTAATAATTGGACTAGGCAATCCAGATAAAAATTATCAGCTGACAAGGCATAATTTTGGTTTTATTGTTTTGGATTATCTCGCAAATCTGGAAGGAATTAAATTTAATAAAGAACCGAGATTTAATGCCGAGGTGGCCTCGTTAGAATCAGAAAAGGAAAAGTTCCTCCTCGTAAAGCCACTGACATATATGAACAATTCTGGACTTTCGGCCGAAAAAGTAAAAAATTACTACAAGATTGATAATGAGGATTTTTTGCTAATTTATGACGATCTCGATTTAACTTTCAATAAAATCAGGCTAACTGGGCAAAGTTCTGCTGGACACAAGGGGGTTGAATCTATCATCAAAAGTCTTGGCACAAACAAGCTAAGTCGGATTAGACTTGGTATCAATAACGAATCCAAGCTTAAGGCTGAAAATTTTGTTTTGCAAAAATTCAGTCTAACAGAACAAAAAACCTTAAATCAAATTGCAGAAAATGCTATTTCAGAGATTCATAAATGGATCGAGAAGTAAATTAGTATACTATAAATAAAATATGTTTTGTGACAAAAAAGATAAAGAGATCACTTACGTGACCTCTTTATCTAAGTTTCAAAACTCCAGCAACGCTGTCTTTTGACTTTACCTAACCCAATAATGGTTGGCGGTTATCTGGAGAACTCTATCAACAAGTAGCGCTTAAAGGAGGGTGTCTAAGTCCACTTGCTGATAGAGTACGGCAGACAAGCTGTTATTTTTTAGTGACACCACATACTAACATGTAAGATAGTATTTGTCAAGTATATTATGGCTCTTCGTCACTTAGTGGGGTGAAAGAAACTAGCCATAATGACGAACGG
>JBAXEY010000021.1:0-13230 GCA_037140175.1 bacterium
AACATCACAGAACGGTATTATCGCGACAAAGACGGCTGGTTAAAGATTAGTAATAGAGGTCGTGAATTTCGTGCAACAGGCGAACAGGTTCTTAACCATTTGCTGCCCGCTTTATCGTTAGACGATTTCTTAAAGATTACAGTGACTGTTGAGTATTACGACAAACCCTATTGGCAAACACTCCTTGATAAGAATAATAGAGTAAAGTAGTCCAGCGATTGCTCTGCGCGACATCACTCGTTCTGTACTCAACCCACCAAGCGAGCCAGTTCGTACGAACAGAGGTCAATGCCTCTGTTTTTGCTTTAATGGGTCGTAATTAGTTGTTCTGACCCATAGATATACTGCTTCTAGCTGAAAATATATTACTTCGATTTTCTTCAGTTAATAATCGAATTATTGTTAGTAAAGCAGCCCTTTTTGCCCCACTTAAAATTAAACGTCACAATCCACATTGTTCAACAATCAGATATGGATAAAGGTTAGTCATAATACATGTATTATTGTGGCTTTACCATCAATAATACAATTGCTATGATTAAGTCATGTACAAAAGATATCTTGAAAACTAAGCAAGAAAGAGCCTCGAAGATGGATTAGTTGTTATAATCTATGGCGCTCGGCAGGTGGGGAAAACAACGCTTGCCCGTATGGTAATGGGTAACTACCAAACTCCACTGTATATTAACGCTGACGGCGTAAACGAAAGGTTACGTCTCCAATATAAAGGTTCACGTGAGCTTAAAGATTATTTTGAGGATGCAGATATTGTCGTTATCGATGAGGCACAACGAGTGGAGAATATCTGTCTCACAGCAAAAATTGTCCACGACACATACCCGGTAATAAAATTATTATAAACGGGCAGCTCGAGCCTTGACCTGGCATCCAAGATCAAGGAACCCCTTACTGGACGATCATGGGAGTATACCCTTTATCCATTAAGTCTTGACGAAGTTGCAGCGACAAATCAGGAAAAAGAAAGTGCTATGAATCGCGCTCTGATATATTGCTCGCATCCAGGCACATGGGAAAAGTCTTTTGACCAGACTTCGAAAAGGCTACGATTGCTAGCAACAAACTACATTTATCGTGACGCATTTGCTCTATAAACAGTATTTAATGATACCGTTATGTATAATTTGCTTCAGCTTCTCGCCTTTCGGTCTGGCAATGAGGTTTCGTATAACGAATTAGCAACGACTCTCCAAATATCTCGAGATACTGTAATGCGTTATGTGGGCCTACTCGAAAAGGCCCGCATTATTTATCATCTGCGTCAATAACGACGAAATGAGCGTTCAGTTATAGGCAAACTTCGGAAGGTATATTTCTATGACCTTGGGATACGAAATGGCCTTGTAGATAATTTCAAACCATTGCAGTTCCGCGAGGATAGAGGTGCTCTATGGGAAAATTTTTGCATAAATGAAAGACAAAAATCCCAGCAACGAGCTCAACACTTTGTAAGACAATTTTATTGGCGTAATCGTAGTAAGCAGGAGATTGACCTCATAGAAGAGAGTTCGGGTACTAAAAAGCTTTTGAATTCAAACTTTCTCCGAAGAGAACCTTTACATCTCCTAAATCATTCCAAGAACTCTATCCTGACACTAAATTACAGGTAATGAGTCCTGAAAATTTCATTGCACTACTCACAAAAGAATACCCCTATAAAGTTATTAAATTTGTCTAACCTAGACATTAACCTAGCGAAGATCAAGCTAAGGAATCTGGGATCACGGGAGATATTTGGAAATCTGCATGAAAAAAGGCCCAGGAGCTGTAACTCCCAGGCCTAATTTTCTAATACTCATCTGCGAGCATCACCGTCATCAGACGTTTACACTGTGGTGAGAGTGGGTCTTCACCGTACTCTAGATTCTGATCGAAATAATCGATTTTCCAAAAGACCTTTTCGTCTTTCCAGTCGATTCTCCCGAAATCATGTTCATTCCACGGATCATTATTCTCATCGAACTTGTTAAACGTACGGACCTTACTCATTAGCCCGTTTAAGTCCCGTATTCCCTGAACATCACAGGTCATCGTTACCCCGAAACCAGTCTTCCTAAACTCATCATTCAATGATGCGATCCTTGGAACCTCTAAATCGTCCATTTGAACCTCCTATCTATTTAATACTTGGAGGCGGGTCGACCTCCGCCTCTGACAGGAGGAAAAGAACAGCACGCTGGGCATGTCAAGGTGGAGCCCCTCCAAATCAAAATAACAGAAAAAGGGAGCACCTTGACGTGTCCAGATCTGTTCTTACACTTAGGAGGAAGGCAGGAGGTCAAACCCTCCCTTTGTTCCAACTAGGAACTATGATTTAAGTTTTATATGTTCTATACTTAAGCCATGACAGAAGAGAAGTTTGTTAAACAATTAGAAAAATTGTTTACGGCGGAGGGGTTTCTCACGAGAAAAGAAATAGGCGCTGGTTTTGGTGTAGCCGACTTAGTGTTAGTAAGAATTAACAGTGATAAGATTTCAAAAAGACAAAAGAATAAACAGTTTGACCCTTTGTTCAAAGAATCCTATTTCAATATACTTAAGGCGCTTCCAGACATTGACAAAACCTGTAGGCCTATTGGAATAGATAAGATATCTGCTAAAACTGGAATAGGTCGGGCTAAACTTAAGAATAAATTGTTAGTTGAACTAGAAGGAAAGGGCTACGTAAAAAAAGTCGACGGCGAACTCTTCTTCAAAATTAATGGCTGGATGCCAATCGCGAAGGAGGTCATAGCGATTGAGGCAAAGCTTGAGAATTGGAAAAGAGGTCTTCTTCAAGCTAATCGTTATAAATCGTTTGCAGACAAAGTCTATCTGGCTGTACCCGAAGGTATCGCACATCGGGTAGACAAAAAGTTTTTAAACTCTCAAAACATTGGTCTAATTACTTATGATTCTAAGACAAATACAATCAACGAGGTGTGTAAACCTAAATCGGAAAGACCCTCATTCGAGCACAAAAGAAATCTTGTATCTGAATTCTTCCTAGAGTATGTCTAGAGATGCTTCGAGATTACCCCTAAGAATTCTTCGCAAGTTACGATTGTGATTTCACCGTAGTTCCGCAAGCTTAATAGGTCTTCGTCTTCTGATATAATTATTTTTGCACCAACAGTTTTCGCAAGGCGTATGAAGACTTCGTCATCAGGATCTCTCAGGTTAATTACCAATGACTTGCTTTCAGAATCTACTTCTCTTAAACTGATAACCCCCTTGTAGTCTAACTCTAATTTTTCTGGAGAAAAAAGCTTAGTTTCCCAATATCTTTTCAGTCTTTTAATTCGTATCTTTTCTTTAAACTCGTCGTTAGTCTCAACACAACCGTAAAGGACAAGTTTTTTCGCCGCAGCCAAATTTAACAGCTGCCTATGGGGACTTTTATATCCGATCATCCCCTTTATCAAGACATTTGTGTCAGGAACAACCGAAATTATCATCTCTTGAGAGCCTTTAGTTCTGTATATATACTTTCTAGTTCCTCTTGGTCATCTATAACTCCCCAGTTTTGGGAGTCCTCAAGTATGTTTTTCCACTTTTGAATATGCTGGTAATTCATTAAGAGGGCTTTGCTGCTCCTCAAGGATTTTATGTCTTTGATAGATTTATCGTAAAAATTTATCATATATTCAACCCTGTTTTTTGCAGGAACTTTTGCTAAAAGAGCTGTCCTCTCAATCCTCTGGACTAGAAAATGTATTTTTTTTCGTTTTGGAACATCTAATGAGGTATTGTTGCATCCTATACAGGAGCAACTGTAGCCAATCTTTTTTAAGGTTTGCACGTTAAGGTAGTCACAAAATTCGGGGACGTAGGTCAGCTCATGGTGATTTCTTCCCACACTTCCCTTAATTTCTTTTTCTAGATTTTTTGTTGAGAATACCTCCCCCTCGGCGAGTTTGCTAATAAATCCCGTAGCTCCAATAGCTAATAGGGCCTCACCAAACCCGCCTATACTGTTAACAAAAACATTTTTTTCTTGCGACAGCCTATAGACAAGGTAGGCCAACCCTCTTAAGGTATCCTCATCGGAAGATCGGTCGTCAAGTCCGTCTGAAGTAATAATGAACGAGTCTACTTCCTTGATTACCTTTTCATCGAGATAGCGGTCGATAATATAATCTACTGACTTTATATCACATAAGAAATGAGAGTTTACACAGATCATAGCAATTAGAGGTCTGGCTATTTTTTCGTGTTTCATATTCAATATTGTTTCGGCCAGAATTGTAGAGTTTAGAGAGAGACTACTGTTCAAATCGCTAATCAGAATGTATGGCGCAATTATTACATCGGAACAAGAATCCCTTTGCCAGAGAATACTCGCGTTTATTAGTTCATTTAATCTGTATGTTGGGTCGCTAGCCACTCTCGATAGATTAATCGTCCCATAGGGAAGTGACCTGAATGTAGGTTTCGCCGCAGCTATCGGGTAGTCCAGCGCGTGAGTAATCGGATCTATAATAAAAATGTCAGACTTCTCCTTGGCTACCACAACCACTTTCGATTTTTGTGCTACGGTGTTTGCGTTCATTAAAATTGCAGGAATAGTACCTGCATAATAATTAAAATTATAGTCACTGACACGAGGTATAAAAAGAGGCTTTGATTTTAGTTCTTCCCAGTTCATAGCGTAACTATACTACTTCTAAACGATTTTTGCACCAAGGCTTGAAATTGACTTTCTAGCTCAGTGGATTGGGCGAGCATTTTATTTTTAAGTTCCTGAACATGTTTTTTCCTGTTTAGATAAATTTCTTGACTTCTAGCATCAGGTATCGGAATTTCTAACGATTTAATGTCATTGAAATTTAGCCCTGCTTTTACTCCACCCTTATTTAAACGACTCATCTGAAGCATTCCACCACGGGAAGTTAAATATTCTGCAATGTAATCGGGAATAAACTCTTTTTTGAATCGGAGAAGTGCTAAATGCTGACTAATATATGCATCTCCAAAGTCTTCGGGTATAACAGCTGTCCTTCCTAAATCTGCCGTTATAGAGAGCAAAACATCGCCACCGCGAACTTTTGTTCTTTTTGCTTCAGCAGTATTCGGCGGCAATACAAAACAAAGGTCATCGGTTTTGAGAGTATTATTCCTTACATTTTGAATTCGTAAAAAAATATCTCCCGTTTCGGAATAGTATTTAGCCCACCCACGAGATCCGCTGGTCATAAAATCAATCATCTCCCCCAATTTATTTACTTTCCAATTTTTTGAATTTTTCACTGGATCCCCAAACATCTCTAAAAACACCGACTTCAAATAGTCATCCAGAAGCCCGATGGCTTGCTTTCGTTTTAGGCGAAGCGCGTCCGCCTTATCAAGAATTTTTACAATGCGTTTTTGGTCCTCAAACGGTATTTCTGGAATATCAATGTTGTTTATATATCCCTTTGAGATATGTTTTAATCCAGCGCCCCTAAAGCCATTTTCTAAAATTGAAATATTTCCTGATAAATAGTAAAAAATAAATTTAATATCAAACTTTTTAATTGCACAAGATTTTAGTTGTGCAACCAAACAATCTGTTGAAATAGAAAACGGTTTTACACATATATGAACGCTCGCGCTTCCGCCTGTTCCAAAGATAAGGCTTGGTGAATCAAACTGTGAAACATTTAAACACTTCGAGAGAACTGGGCTTGATGTAAAAAAAGGAAAAGACCCCTCACTTAATCCATCGCCAGCTTTTATGTGTGACTTCTTTTGAAAATCTATTATTTCAGAAAATTTAACTTTCATCATACTTACAAACTTTTTAAATCACTAAGCCCAGCAATAATTTCTTGCTCCAATGTTTCAATCTTACTCAAAATAACTTTTGGGTCTTCATAAACCACTTCTTCGTAATCCATTACCTTGTAGCGATTGATGCTCAAATCAAAATCGGCTGTTTCAATGTCATTCTTATCAACATAGAAAAATTTACTATTTAATTTATTTTCAGTTTGGTCTTTTCTTGTTTTCCATTTTTCCACAATATCTGGTAAATCACCGCCGCCGTTGATTTTGCTTCGCTTGTCGTCTAGTGTATAGCCGTCTGACTGCATATCATAAAACCAAACTTTTTCTGTTTCACCACCTTTTACAAAGATCAAAATTGCGGTACTCACTCCAGCGTATGGTTTGAATACTCCGCTCGGCATCGAGATAACGCCTTGCAGTTCGCAATCATTCAAAAGCATTTTGCGAGCTTGCTTGTGCGCATTGCTGGAACCAAATAGCACGCCGTCTGGCACAATCACGCCAGCCCGTCCTCCGATTTTCAGAGATTTTATAATGGTATTGATAAACAATAATTCTGTTTTCGTCGTGGCGAGCGAAAGTGATTCGTTAATATCGCCCTTATCAATACTGCCTTTAAATGGCGGGTTAGCCATTATTACATCATAGTGATTGTTCTCATCATATTTTTTGGAAAGCGTGTCTTTTTGCTCAATGTTTGGATTGGATATACCGTGCATCATCAGGTTCATCAGACCGATACGCACCATACTTTCGTCCATATCGTAGCCGTAGAATGTTTTTTCCTTGAGATGCGTCCATTGACGCTCATCTGTTAGCTTATCGCCCAAATCGCCCCTAGTCAGACCATTCTCATCGGTTTTTTGATGCTCCTTACTAGTGTACGCTGTGAGAATGTGTTGATAAGCTCCAAGCAGAAAGCCACCAGTACCACAAGCTGGATCACAAATAGTATCTCCGAGTTTTGGATCCACTAATTCGCAAATAAGCTGGATAATATGGCGAGGAGTGCGGAATTGCCCAAGCTTGCCAGCGCTCGTGATTTCCGAAAGCAGATATTCGTAGAGATCTCCTTGGGTATCTTGGAAGCCCTGACCTGCTGAATCCTGCTTCGCAATTTCTTCAAAAATCTCATCAATAATATTTACAGCTTCAACTAAAAGTGACGGCTTGGAAATAATAAAAACTGCATTGCCCATGTGTTTAGCAAAGGGACTTTCCTCTTTGCCTATTGTTTTCAGAAATGGGAAAACCTTGGTTTGAATATGCACCAGCATCTCGCCACCCTCCATTTGTCGGAAATGACTCCAACGCAGATTTTCTCTATCATCTCCAAAAAGTGATTTGTACGCTTCACCTGTAAAATCCGCATCTTGTCTTTTTTTGATATCCATCTCATCTAAACGTTTCATAAAAAGCAAATAGGAAATTTGCTCTATGGCTGTGAGCGGATTGGATATTCCGCCGCTCCAAAATTTATCCCAGAGACGACCGATTGATGACTTGAGTGTTGTGTTAAGCATGATGTAAAATCCTATTAGTAAATGTTAATATTTCCGTTTGTAATTGAGGTGTGAATATACCCAAGAAACCGCGAGTGTGCAACTTGGTAAATGGTTCACTGACAAGATCTTTCTTTGTAAGCTCACCGTTATTGATAATAAAGTCACGAAGTACAATCAAGAATTGAATCTGATTCGACGCGAGCGTGTTGTGTTCGGCAATAAACTCAGCGAAAGCTTCTGAGACCTTTTCGGGAAAAGTTACAAGATCACCCACACCCATAATGTATCTGATCAAATCCAAAAACTGTACTTTGCGGGCATCATAGGCCTTTTGTAAGTTTTCCTCGGTTGGGTATGGATCATATTCGTTTAACGTTTCAGCCAGTTCCTCAACCTCATTCTGCGTGATATCAGCCCCTTGTTTGATCTTCTGTAATACCTCATTCTCTGTTTCCAGTTTTTTTACGAGTGCCTCAACTTTTTCACGATATTTTTGAATGGTAATACGTTCATGCGATGGCCCAAATTTAATAAATTCTTTTTCACTCGTTAGGTCTCGAAGATTAAGCGAATCCTGATCAGGTTTAATACCTTCTTCACGATATTTCATCAAAGGAGCGATTTTCTGAATCAAAGCTTCCAAGGTTGCTTCGTTTGATTTTTCTAGGTATCCATTATTCAATACCTCTCCAATAAGCTCTTTTTCTTTCGCTACAACATTCACAGACAATGGTAAGTCCGACACCATCTCAATAATTACCTCCTCGAGTGTCTTTATCTTTTTATCTTGGCCAACTTGTTCCTCAAGTTTAGCGATGGAATAATACAATACCTTAAGCTCAAAACTCATCGCCTTGTAATCTTCACCAGTTCGTGTGCGCATGAGTGGTGCTATTTCTTTTTCTAGAAATAGTTTTTTATCTTCATTAAGTTTTTGCCAAAAAGTTTTATCGACCTTATCAATCTTGCTTTTCGCGTCCAAAATGACCACATTGTTGGGCGGAAGCTTGGCGATGTCTTCTTTTAGCTTTTGAATGGTATTTTGTATGAGCTCGGCATTGTTTTGAGATTCGGCAAGATTTAGCTTTTGTAATTTAGTTTCAAAAAGACGGACAGGGATTGGCTTTGACGGCTTATCGATTTTACCAGTCGGATTCATTTGAAAATATTCAAAGTTTTCCCAGCAATCAATGATGAGGAATTTGTCTTTTACCTTGCACCACGGTTTTATTTTATTGGCTTCCAAAAGTCTTGTTCCGCGTCCAATCATCTGCCAAAATTTGGTGTATGAAAAAATTGGTTTCGCAAAAACAAGATTAACCAGCTCTCGCACGTCTATACCCGTATCAAGCATGTCTACGCTAATGGCAATACGTGGAAAGTCTTTATTAACAAATTGATCAAGTAAACCGCCTTTCCCATATACGCGGGAATCGTCCGAGACAATAACTTTGGCAATATTGCCTTTATGCTCAGGGTAAAGATCATCAAAAACCTCTTGTAATCTTCGCGCATGCTTCATAGTCATGGCAAAGAAAATTGTTTTTCCTGGCAGAGTTCCGCTTTCATCCTTAATACATTCTTCCATGAATTCTTGCACTATAAGCGCGTTCGTCCCCTTGTTGGTTACTTTTTTTTCAATTTCGCTACCTTCATAATTTATTTCCAATGGCTCTTTGCCATCGGCAAGCATCTTTTGCTGTTCGGCAATCGTAATGTTATCTTTTCTAATGCCTTCCTTTTGGAACTTAGTGCGGACTTTAAGAACTTCATAATCAGAAAGATATGGAGGATTATTATTTATTGCTTCTTCATATGAGTATGCATACGTCGGAATACCGTCATCACATTCAAAAATACCAAAAGTATTATGCTCAATCGCATCTTTTGGCGTAGCAGTTAGACCGAGCTGAACAGAATCAAAATAATCAAAAATATTTTTATAAACATTGTAGATTGATCTGTGGCTTTCATCGGCCACAATCATGTCAAAAAAATGCGGACTAAGTGGGCAGTCTTTGTCTTCAATAATATTGAGCATCGTCGGATAAGTAGCGCAATAAATTCTTCTGTCCGTTACGATGTCGTGCTCGCCAACCTTTGGCCAAACTGGAGCATTTGGTAAAAATTCTTTAAAAGCATCAAGTGCTTGATTTCTAAGAGCAATTCTATCCACCAGAAATAAAACCTTTTGGACTTTGTTAGCCCGCATAAGAGAATCTACCATCGCTACGCATGTTCTTGTTTTCCCAGTTCCAGTCGCCATTACAAGCAGTGACTTTCTTTTGCCCTTTTCTAAATTTTCAAATACTGATCGAATTGCTTCAATTTGGTATGGTCGTCCAGCAATTTCTTTTTGGATTAATTCTTGAGAGAGTGGTTTTTCATTTTTTCGCAAAAACAACATCCTCTCTAAGTCCTTTTTTGTTGGGAAGCCATAAACTTTGCGAGGGGGACAGTTTTCGGTATCCCAAAAATAAATGTCATGCCCGTTTGTATAAAAAACAAATGGCATATCCTTACCAGAATTTTTTTGGATATTTTCGGCATACTGGCGAGCTTGTTCCTGGCCAATCCTTGCATCTTTTGAAGTTTTCTTCGCCTCTACAATTGCCACGGGGTAGCCACTATCACCAAGTAAAGCGTAATCTGCGAACTGAAAACCCTGATATTTGTTTTCTGGTTCTTTAACACCCTCAGGCAGGCCAATCCAAATATCAAGCTCTGAAGTAACTTGCGATGGATCTTTAACATTCCATCCAGCTTTCGCGAGACGTTTGTCGATAATTTCTTGTCTGGTTTTTGCTTCGTTGATTTTTGGCATAGTATTATTTTTCTCTTTCTACATCAGCTTGCTGTTGCATCCATGCGTCACCAGCCGACTCAATTTCTTTCTCTGCTGGCTCCCCTTCATCCATTCTTCTTCTTCTATCATCTAAAATTTCGTCTTCAAACTCAAAATAAAGAGTTCCCTGTGGCCGTCTTGAATACCCCAATAATTCCATCGCAAAACTGGATAAACTATTTACTTTGCCGTTGATCCTTATTTTGTCGTTTTCTACTACCTCAGCAACAATATTTGAATCTCTTGTGAAAGTGAGTTTCGACCCAACAGGAATTCCGTATTGAGCAAAATGAAATCTTGAACGCCTTTCTTTGACCTCATCAACTTCCTTTTCCTGTTCTGGCGTTAACCCGCTATCAATCTTGGTCTCTCTAATTTCTACTCGTTTTAATGCAAGTGCAGCATATTCTGGGTTCATCTTAAAAAATTCTCGACTATCTCGCGCCCGACGATCAGCAAAAATAGAATGAAGCCATTTTTCTTCTCTCTGTGCGTCTTCTACTGTCGCGGCGTAATAAACCTCAAACGGAAGTGGTACACCCGTTCGGTCTAATTGCTTGAGTCGTTCTTTAACATCGCCATGAGTAAAACCAATTTTTACATATTCTGGCATCGATTCATTTTTTAAAATGTAGACAATTTGATTCATACTTTTTATCTCATTAAATCATCAAGCGAAACGCCGAGAGCGTCCGCTATCTTTTTAACTGTATCAATAGTGGGGTTAGGAGTAGAGCCAGCCTCGATCTTGGCGATCGTGTGAAAAGCAAGGTCAGCTTTTTTTGATAAGACATCTTGCGAAATACCAAGTATATTTCGATATTTCTTTATATTTACTCCAATTGTAGATTTTTCGTTTGACATATTCGTATAACCTTACTATTATAGTTAGTAGTAAACTAGTACCTTAATCATTGCTAGGTTAGTATACTAAAAATTCGGCTTATTGGCAATACAAAGGGAGCATATCCCCTGCGCGCGCTGGGAGGGTTGGGGTAAGCGCATATAGATTAGCCTTCCACCCCTCTTCCCCCGCGCTCTCAAACGAGAGGCCAGCCCTTTAACCTGCGACCCGCATCCGCCCGAACCGCCGTGAATTCCCCGAGATGAGCCCGCGGAAAAATGCCGAACGCCCAAAACCCTCGTGGGAGTATAAATCCCGAAAACCCCCCGAAAGTGCCCCCCCGATCAGGCCTCGTCCCGCCCGAAGTGGGTTCGAGCATCGTCGAGAACACACCACCATAAAAAATTTCGGCCCATTTCAGCAGTTTTGTCCCCACCCGAAAGCCTCGCTTCAGCAGGCAAGTTCAAGAGTAAATCGTACGGTTTGGCAAAATCAAGCAGGAGCTTTCCGCCTGTTAAAATGCGGTTCCTGGGCGGTAGCACAGAAAGGGTGAAGGTATATTACAATAACTTGCTCAATATACATTCATCCTCTGAGCCGTAAGGTTTCCTCGCCTCAAGAGAGGCGAGATTTTGGCCAGATTTCATTGGCGGTGTAGTAAGAAAGCATTTGATAGAGTTAAAATATACAAACAAACGAGGAGGAGTTTATGCTAAAATTTTTCATCTATTGCAGAAAGTCGTCCGAGGAGGAAGAACGGCAGATTTTATCGATCGAGGCCCAGCTCCAAGAACTGCGAGACTATGCTAAACAAAATGATCTTTTGGTTACAAAAGAATTCACTGAAAGTCGAACAGCCAAGGAGCCGGGACGACCGATCTTCAATCAAATGCTTTCTGAAATGGAAGAAGGACGCGCCACAGGTATTTTGGCTTGGAACCCTGACCGCCTAGCCCGTAATTCCATCGATGGCGGAAAGGTGATCTATCTTGTTGACGAGGGCAAAATAGAAGCTTTGAAGTTTCCGACTTTCTGGTTTGATACGACTCCACAAGGAAAGTTCATGTTGAGCGTGGCCTTCGGACAGGCAAAGTATTACACCGACAATTTGCGCGAAAACATTTTGCGAGGGATCAGGCAGAAGCTAAGGCGAGGCGAGTTCCCCTCCAAGGCTCCCCTAGGCTACTACAATGAGCCGAGACGAAGAACAATCGAGCCTGACAAGGAAACCTTCACAAAAATGAAAAAAGCCCTCCAGCTCTACGCTGAGGGCAACCATACCCTATCAGGGATCCGAGACGAAATGTTTTCAGCAGGCTTGGTTGCTAAAACTGGAAAACCGATACACCTATCAACCGTACAAGGTTTTCTCAAAAACCCTTTTTACTACGGTATGTTTTTCTATCGTGGTGAGCTTCAGCAAGGAAGCCACCAGCCGATGATTACAAAGAAGCTCTATGACAAAATCCAAGTAACCATGCACGACAATTGCAAGCCCCGCAAAAAGACTGATCCGAAGGACTTTCCTTTTTTGGGCTTTTTAAGGTGCGGAATATGCGGATATATGATAACCGCCGAACGCCATACAAAACCGAGTGGACGAGAATATGTATATTATCGGTGTACCAAGAAGAGTAGAGTCCAGAAATGCTCCGAGCCGAGCTTTTTGCGAGATGAAGTGCTGGCCGAGCAAGTTATCGACAAATGTCAGAGAGCTTCCATTCCCGACGAGTGGCGAGACAAATTTCTTGGGAAAGTTGCTCTTTGGGAACAAGAACAAAATGACTCGACAGGCGTGATGAGTGGGAAGCTCAAGGATAAGCTCCGAGAGATAGACATTAAACTAGATAGGCTTTCAAATGGCTATCTCGAAGGAGCATATGAGCTTCCAGAATACCACTTGAAGAAAAACAATCTAACCGAACAAAAGAAGGATCTGGAAGAGAAGTTATCCGATTTTGAGCGGAAAGGTAATCATCGGCTCGAACTCTTGAAAAACTGGATTCTTGAAGCGAACCAAGCGGGAAATCTGGCCAAAACAAAAAATTTCCCACTGATGAGAATTTTTTTGAAAATCGTCGGCTCGAACCGCATTTTAACAGGCGGAAAGCTCCTGCTTGATTTTGCCAAACCGTACGATTTACTCTTGAACTTGCCTGCTGAAGCGAGGCTTTCGGGTGGGGACAAAACTGCTGAAATGGGCCGAAATTTTTTATGGTGGGCCCGGCTGGGATCGAACCAGCGACCAATTGGTTATGCTTACCACTATA